>JAFTYW010000052.1 GCA_017461245.1 Oscillospiraceae bacterium | reverse complement strand
GTATACTTCAGCTTTATCAAACTCAATAAAGGTTTCGCCGTCAAACTCTCTTAAGTACAGAGCAGAATTGTTCTGTCCCGCATTGTGTTTGGTTTCATCATTGTATTTCTTACAAAGAGTACCAACGCTTGAAGGCCATCCGAGCTCGCTCACGCCAGCAGGAGATTGGCTCTTGCTGTACGCGATATACGGATTCTTTGTAATGTCATCATAAACATTCAAGAAGTAGTGTCCGCCGTCATCCCTATGGGTGCTGTAAGGAGCGGTCCATACGGTTTTTGCTGTTACACTATCATCAGCTGCGGTTTCATATTTTGCATATACAGTGTATTCTGCATCATAGTCAAGAGCGCTGTCTACGCCATATTTTGCATTGAAAGCGGTAGCATCGAGCCACTCTATCTTATCAAGCGAGTAGCGAATGTTTTCGCTTGCAATAACATCACTTGAAACTGTAAGAGAGGTTGCACCTGAAGTTACATCAAAGCTGGGAGTAAAGTGAACCTGAACAAATGCTTCAAGATCTTTAAAGATCTTCATATCGCCCTGATAGAAGGTCTTGCCGTTGGTGTTAGAGAGATATCTGAATCCAACAGTTACAACATCCTCCATAGCGGTAGAGCTGAACTGCGACTCGGGAACTATGATCCAACCATCAAAGTTTGCAGGAATATTATAGGTTGTGCCTGACTCTGCTATGGTTATGCAGGAAGAATCGGTGTAGTTAATTAAAACGATATTCTGCCAATCACATTTTGCGCCATTAGCATTTGATGTACCAACATGGATATAGGCAGGAGTTTCTGTGTCTCCAACGATCTTCTGGCGGATCGCAATATAGCTGTAATCAGCAGCGTCTGAATAAAGTGCGCTTAAGGGCTGAGAGCCGTAAAGCTGACCTGCATAGGTTCCGCCTTCAGCGGTATTATCCGCAGTAGCATTAAAGTTAACATTAAGCTCATAGGTTGCAGGGAGATATGTAGGCTGACAGGCCTGCTCTTCAGTAACCTCAGTCTTAAACATATACTCTCCGTTAACATCTACGCTGGATTGACCATGGAACGGAGCAGTAGCGGTTTCAGTTGTAGACCATCTGGTAAGACCCCAATAATAGCCTGCTCCCTCAGGTTTATCCCAACCGGCGTTGTTATAGAAAATATAACTATCGCTGGGAACGGTTAAGATGTTCTTAGCGGTGTCTGCAATGGTCCAGAAGGTTGTTTCTGCAATTGCAGCGTTAACTGCATCAGCATTCTTAGAATAAACGGTGTACTTTGTACCAACAGTTATTTCTGTTGCTGCGAACTGTGCATTAAGCTCAGCAGCGGTATACCAATTAATCTGGTCAAGCGAGAAGAGTGCAGTTTCATCCTCGCAGATAATAGCAACAGAGGTGTTGGTTGCATCTACTCTAAACTCGGGAATACCGTGAGCATCTTTAAAGGTATCGAGATCTTTAACGATCTTGATATTACCGTGATAGATGGTCTGGCCGTACCAAGAATAGTCGTCGTCCTTAAGGAATACGAAGCCTGCTCTTGTTGCAGAAGCGATCTTATCGCTGGGAACTACGATCCAACCATCAAAGTTAGAGGGAAGGTCAATAGCTGTTCCGCTCTCTATTGTGGTGGTTGTTGCGTCATTATAGTTAATAACAGCGGTGCCTGTAAGGTCAATGGGGGTGACGCTGGTTCCGATATGGATAGCTACGGGCGAGGTTTCGCCGTCCTTACCGCCGCTTGTCATTAAGCGGAAGGCAACATAGTTATAGTCTGCAGCATCGCTATAGAGAGTCGAAATGGTCTGCTCGCCATAGAGAGCGCCGCCGCGTGATGTACTGGGATAGGAGGCGACATTGCTCGATGTTGCGCCGAAGTTAACGCCAAGGGTATAGTTAGCGGGTAAGAAGAGGGTGTACCATCTGTCAGCAACAGACTTAGTACCGTCAGCATTTAACTTTTCTTTATAGTTGTATCCGTCATCATCTTCCTCTACATAATAGGAGAAGAACTGCTCGCCGCCAATGGTCTGGCTGGCACCGCGATACATAAAGTTGGGGTTATTGTAACGAGTGATACCCCAGAAATAACCGTAAACACCGGTAGAAGGACCGTTGTTTCTGTAATACAGAAGCGCTGCAGAGGGGTTAAAGGTGATGGGGTTATCTACGGGAACGGTAAGGATATTCTTCTCGTTCTCGGTAGTAACGTTTGCACTCTGTTTACGCTCTACAAAGGCATTTACGTCCTCAAGAACCATAACGTCGCCAAGCTTAAGGGTTCTGTCGTCCCAAGTAGTTGCAGTACCTGCGACGTGTGTACAATAGGTTTCAGCGTCAGTATGATGGTGCATAAAGAGCTGATAGCTCGTCATATACTCAACGATATTGTCAAGGTTGCTTGTGGTGGTCAGTCCATCGATATCTGTATAGGCATCGAAGGGGATGATGAGCCAACCGTCATAGGCCTGCTCGGTAAGGGTGATACCGTGCACAAAGTCCATCTTAGAAAGAGTAAGTGTGCTCTTATCAAGATACATAAGGTCAAAGCTACCTGCACGCTCGGTTCTCTTTGTAAATGTACCTGTATCGGTTGTCATATTCAGATAGAGGTCGAACTTAGAAACCTGACCCTCTGAGCCTGCATCAGCCTTAAATCTGTAAGCAAAATACTTAAGGTTTGATGCTACTGTATCGGGGCAGATGGTGTCATCAAGACCGGCATCCTTTGAACCTCTGTTAATGTCGCCGAGGGAAAGGCTGACCGAGGTGTTACCGTCAGAGTTGGTATAATCCTGCACGGTGCCGTCCTCATGCTCATACCTATTGGAGTCGAGCTTGAAGTTGAGGAAATACTCACCGCCGTCATTAACGATGGGAATATATCCACCGTCAATACGCTTGCCCGATGAGGAGCTTACGTACCAGCCGTCACCTGTAGCATTCTGAGAAAGAGGAGTACTGGGCCAGCCGTAATCGGTGTGCATATGTTGTAAGTTGGAAGGCATTTTTAAGATGTAGCTTGCGGTATCATCCATGCCCGAGGCATAAGGAGATAAGGCCGTTGTTGTTACATCAAAGGTCTTGGCTGCGCTATCAGCAGTACGAGTTACAGTTATGGTATAAGATGTTTCAGCCTCAAGGCCTGTGAACTTACCTGTTGCGGAATCATAGGTTCCGGCATTGATGGTGTACTCATAGCCTGCTACTGCATTGATGGTGATGCTGCTGCTATCAACATCAACAACATCAAGGCTACCGAAAGGAACATTAGTGTCTAAAGCAGCAAAAGGAAGAGTATCAGTGTTATCAAAAGCTGTTTTTGCAGCCAGAATTGTAGCAGCAAGAGTATTCCAAGCGCCGTTTGTTCCATCGTCATAAGGCTTGGTGCCAACCATCTTGCTATAAAGAGTATCTTCCCCAACTGTAATAGGAAGCTTAGCGTTAAGACCTACAGAGTCATCCGCTGTGCCTTTTGTTGCGTCATTTCCGCTATAGCTACCATAGCTATAGAGGGTAAGACCGCCGGCTTTAGCATAGGTGTAGCTGCTTTCAACGGCAAGAAGCTGCTCTTTAAAGAAATTAAAGTGAGCGTTACAGTAAGCCTCGTCAGCTTTACCGCCTGTGTAGGTGCTTGTGGTGTAGGAAGCAGGATAGAACCAGACGTACATATCCTTCTGCACGCCTTCAATTCTCTTGCACATAGTGTCGATAACATACAGATAAAAGCCGCGTGCTGTGCTATATTTTCCTGTAGCAGAATCGTAATCTACAGGTACTTCCAACTCCTGTAAAGTGTAGTCATAGTTAGCATGACCTGTGCCTTCATCTTTTGCCAAAGCCATGGCATCAATCTGATTGTCATACGCGCCATCGCCAATTTCTTCAGCTGAACGAACGTCCCAGGAATAGTTATCGAAGCCAATATCGGTAATATATGTAAGGGTAGAGTCATAGATACCCTCAACATTGGGGTCTACAACTCCGTTATAGGTGATATTGCCTTCTTTTACAGCAATAACCTGGGGAACCTCAACGATATAGTTACGCTTGCCCCACTTTTCATAGAGAGCTTTGGTAATAGCATACATATCGTCGTTAGACATTCCGTTCCAGAGGGGTTCATCCCACCAGAAGCCGAGGAGGTTATCATATCCTCCTGCTGCACGGATTCTATTTACCCAATATTCTGCATCATTAATATAATGCTCTACTGTTTCTCTTGAAGAGAAAAATCTACCAAGAGAGATCCAGAAGTCAACACCATTCTCTATATAGAGAGCGACTGTTTCTTCAAGATTGTCATTGAGCGGGAGGAATGACTGATTGATATAGCCGTCCTCAAGAACCGCCTCAATTTCAGCAAGCTTTTCAGCATCGGAAACCTTTCCGTCTCCATCGCCGTCATAGCTTGTTGCGCCTGATGCGAAACCGCAGAAATTCAAACCAATGGTTCTATCTGCGTTCTCTTCGGCAGTGCCGTAGGACAATGCGAATGCATTGAACGGCAGAGCAGTTATCATCATAACAACTGCCAGGAAAAGCGCTAAGACCTTCTTTTTCACCAATTCCAACTCCTTTTTAAATTTTGTGAACAAAGTCTTATAAATGGATTTTGGGCGCAATTACCCTATGTTCCATTATACTTAAAATTATTGTACTCTATTTACCCGCATTTGTCAACATCTATTTTAACTATTTTTACCACAACATTTGGTTTGTAATGACTAATTTTTATGCACAAATCTGTAATTTTATTATAATACAGAGCGGTTGTAGGGTGTGGGTTGTTGGTTTATACGTGCCGAATATATTTTGCGGACAGTCCGGAGGCCTGTCCCTACAATGTACGATATACGTTGATAGTATTTTGTAGGGGCGGATGCCCAGCTTCGCTTCGCTACTGCATAAATTCCGCTTGCCAAATCAAAGATTTGGAGCGTCATTTAACATCCGCCCGTTTGCGCGGTCGGCAATGCAGGTGGTGATGTTTTTTGTTCTGCGCACCGATAGCGCCCCGCGGGCGATTCGTGAATCGCCCCTACAATTTAAATCAACGTTCAATAGTATCTGTAGGGGCGCGAAAAAGCGCCATCGCGTAACGATGGCGCTTTTTTGTTTTGGATTTATTTTTGTTGGATTTATTCCTCTACCGTTTCGGGCTCGGTTGTATTTTCGGTTTCCGCTTGAGGCTCGTCGCCGAAAACGATCTTATTTCCCTTTGCAGCCAAAGCCGCTTTCTTTTTCTTTGCAACGATAATTATAACAACCACCGCAACGATCACAAGCACTGCGCCTGCCGCAACAATGTACCAAACATAATCGGGGATATAGTACTCATACTCCACTTCCCCACTGCTGCCGTTCTGGTCATCATCACTCTGGATGTTGTCGCTCTGGGTATCGCTGCTGACATTTTCATCAACCTCGGGGCTACTCGAAACAGGAGCCTTTGAAGAGGTTTTAGAGCTTGTATCGCTGTTATCGTTATTACTCTTACTACTGGTATTATCAGACGCGGGTGCACTGCTGCTTGCCTCGGGCTGCTCGGTTGCCGTTTTGCCCGTCTGCGCAACGGCAAACGCCTCTGCATCTTCAAGGACAAACATATCGCCGACATACCACTTTATATCGTCCCAATCCTCGCTCTTTTGCCAGAGCTGAATTGATTTAATATTATCTTTTATATAAGCAAGGTTGGTGGTACTTTCGTTTTCATCAAGATCAAGGTAAGCATTAAAAGGAATGATTATCCATCCATCCATATTTCCTGTAAGCTTAATTCCGCCGCTATATTCGAGTTCGGTTATCTTACCTGTAGACTTATTCACATACAGAATAGGATACTGGTCTGCATTTCTCGGTCTGACATCGCTTACAGTAGCATCAATAACCATTTCGCTTGAACGCGACGCACCTGTAATCTTGGTACGGATAGCAAATGCGGACAGCTTATCGGTATAAACGCCCTCCGACAAGCCCTTATCGTAAGTGGAGCGCTTTTCGTCACCAAAGCAAAGGTTAAGATTAGTATTCGCTGTTCCCTTACCGTTATTATTGATCTCTAAAAATCTCTCGCCGTTTATCTTTTTTATATGGATATATCCGTTAGTGGTATAATTACCATCTTTATTCTTATGATAATCCGCATCATAACGGTCGCGGGAAATGTTTGTGCTGATATGACCGTATGTTCCCGTATATGCTTCAACATTGCTGGGGATCTTCATAATATAGCTCGCTGTATCGTTAAGACCTGTATTATAAACGCCGCCCTTTTTGTCGGTTTTAACATCAAAGCTCTTTGTTTTGCCGTCAGAGGTGCGCTTTACAGTTATTGTATATGTAGTATCAGCAGCAAGACCTGTAAACTTGGTTGTGCTCTTGAATGCACCGCCGTTTATTGAGTAGGTGTATCCCTTTTCTGCCTGAATGGTTATGCTATTGTCATTTTTAGCCAAAACATTAAGGTGACCAAAAGGTCCGTCGGTTATGGTAGTGAGCTTTCTTGTTCTAAACTGCTTGACCATATCCTTTAAGTCTTGCGAATATTCAGACCACTTTTCAACCTCCGGATAAAGAAGCTGCTCACCCGTCTGAAGATTGGGAACCTCTAGGTACTGCTCAATTCCGGGAAAGGACCAGGAAGCGTAGCTATAAAGAGTAATTCCGCCGGGGTGCTCCTGCTCAGAAAGAAGCTTTAAGAAGAACTCAAGGTGTCCTACGCAATAGCCCTCGTCAGCCCTGTCCGGATTGGTGAGAGATGCATAAGTCGATGTTATCCAAGCATTAGGATGGAACCAGACGTAAACATCATGGTCAATGAGCTTCATAAGGCTATCGTGGATAAAGCGGTAGTAATCCTCGGCAGTTTCCATAGGAACACCGTAAGTCTCGGCATTCTTTTTAAGCTGAGCATTTTGCCTTTCGTCATTCTTTGCTATTTCGCGAACATCGTAGCTATAGTTATCCCAGCTGACATCGGTTACATACTCAAAGCTTGAGGTTCGCACCTGCTCAACTTTATCATCGCCGAGAAATGCCATCTGGCTAAATATCGGGTAATTACGCTTGCCCCACTTCTGAAAGAGGGTTTTGGTCATAAGGTGAAAGTCCTCATTGGTCATTCCGTTAAGGAAAGGCTCATCCCAATAGAAGCCCATAAAGTTATCCCACATACCTGCTTCTATAATGTCGTTTACCTTTTCCTCAACGTTGAGAATATAATTTTCTATGCTCTGCTTATAGGAATAGAAAAATCCCGAGCTTACCCAAACGTCAACGTCGTACTTTTTACAAAGGCCAAGAACCTTTGTAAAGTTTTCATCATAGCTGACGAACATATGATTAAGATAGCCCGCAGCCAGAACATCCTCAACCTCTCTGAGTTTATCTGCCGCAGTATTATTTTTTCCATCGGCCATATAATAGTTTGCCCAGCTGTTAAAGCCCCACATATTGACGCCGAGAGTCCAGTCATCTTCAATGTCAACAGCCTTTGCCTTGGGTGCAAGCGGCACAACAATGCCCGCTATCATCACAAGCGAAAGCAACGCCGCAAAAATCCTCTTCTTCATTTCAGGTTCCTCCTTTTATATAAACAACTGTTTTCACTAAAAATAATACCCATAATAATACATAATAATTGTACTAAATTTCGCTTTTCAAGTCAATTATGAATGTTGTTTAAATTGACTTAAAAATTTAGTTAAACATTCACAAAAACAGTTTCATAAACCCGCTTACAATCATAACTACCGGCCGTGCCGGTAGTATGCACTGCCCCCTTAGTGCATAAGACCGGCCGAGCCTATAGGCTCGGCGAATTATATTTCAATTGCGCATCCCACCCCATCACTGCATATGCAGTTTTACACGCACCCCAGGCCCCCTCTGACGAGGGGGCTGGATTTTTGCGTAGCAAAAAGACTGAGGGAGAGAATATTTCTCTTATTGTTTCTCTCCCTCTGTCAAAAATCAAAGATTTTTGCCACCTCCCTCGTCAGAGGGAGGCATCGAGAATACGCATAGCTAAAGCTTTTTGGAACCACCAGCATTGCTGGT
This sequence comes from Oscillospiraceae bacterium, assembly GCA_017461245.1. GTDB lineage: Bacteria > Bacillota > Clostridia > Oscillospirales > Ruminococcaceae > SIG578. The sequence continues at coordinate 14,141 of JAFTYW010000052.1, read as the reverse complement.
GGTATTCTAATACAAAAACACGCCTTTCAGCAGGTGGCTGAAAGGCGCATCTTTAATTGTATTATTTTGAAGCCTCTGTTAGTTCATCTTGTTTTTCGGTTTTCGCCACTGGCTCAGCAGCCGCAGTTTTAGCTTTCTTTTTCTTAAGCACAACTATTAAAACGACCGCTCCCGCTACCGCAAGAACAACTCCGGCTGCAACTATATACCATACATAAGTCGGAATATAGTATTCATAAACGATCTGGTCACCGTTATCCTGTGTTCCATAATAGTTATCATCACTATTCTGCTCGCCTTCTATTTGCGAGCTACTGATAATTTCTGAACTAGCTATATTTGAACTAACTATATCTGAGCTAACTATGTCTGAGCTATCATTATCGGAAATTTGGCTTTCTGAATCAATAACAGATTCTGTTTTTGAAGAAACAGAAAGCGAGGGGCGTCTGTTACTTTCTGATTCAGTTTTGCTTTGTGTCTCGGTTTTTTCGCTGCTGTCATCTTCGACTTTCGAACTATTGTCAGTCTTTTCTGCCACGGGCGCGTCCTTAACGGCGGGCAGACCTACAAAGCCTTGGTTTCTTCCCTTCACAAATGAAGTCTCATCCTCGATATAAAGAATATCTCCTATATACCAAGCTTTACCGGTCCAGCTACTGCTCTTTCCTCCGTGCTTGCAACCGCTTCCCTCATGCATCCAGATCTGGAAACCTTCTAACTTTTCCTTTATGCTCTCAAGGTTTGTTGTAGCCTTGTCGCCGTCCAAATCGTTATATGAGTCAAACGGAACGATAATCCAGCCATCAATATTTCCTGTGACATTTATACCGTACTTGTAGGTAAGGGTCGAAACCTCTTTTGTCTTAATATCGTAGTATCTTATAGGATAATTTTTAGCGTTATCGGTTCGCTTCTGTCCCTTGATGCTCGAAATGTAAAAATCAAAGATCGAAAGCTGGTCAGCGCTGCCGCCTGTTATCTTAACGCTGATCGCAAACGCAGTAAGCTTCTCTGTATCGACACCCTCTGAAATTCCAACATCAGAGGTGGATTTATACTCATCTCCAAAGGAAAAGTCAATAACCGCGTTGCCATCTCCTCCCGCAGTCGCAATCTTTATAAATCTCTCGTCGCCAAAGCTTTTTATGGGCATAAAGCCATTAGAAGAAGCCTTGTCTTTATCATTTAAATACGGACCCGTATCCGACTCATTGCGCGAAAGGCTCGTGCTGATATATCCAAATGTGGAGCTATAGTTACTGATAAACTTCGGGATCCTCATAGCATAGCTTGCATTATCATTATATCCCGATGCATAAGGCTTTTCCGCCTTGGTTGTAACCTTAAAGCTTTTGGTTTGCTTATCAGAATCACGCCTTACCGAAATGGTATACCTTGTAAGCGGCTTAAGATCTTTAAATTCACTCACCTCTTTATATTCTCCGCCGCTTATCGAATAGCTGTAGCCCTCCTCTGCCTGAATTGTAATGCTGTTTTCGGTAACCTCTGTTACATTAAGATGCCCAAACGGGATCTTTGGATTTTCTTCAATTTCAATCACATTATACAGCTGACAAAGCTCTTTTTGTCTTTTTGCAAAGGTCTCCCACTTTTCTACATCGGGGAAAAGCTTTTGCTTCCCTGTTTTGAGGTTTTTGACAGGAAGAAGCTCTTCAAGACCTACTGTGCTCCAAGTGGGATATGTGTATAGAGTAAGTCCGCCCGGGTTTTCCTGTTCCATAAGAAGCTGATTGAAGAAGTTCATATGGTCGAGGCAGTATTTTTCGGTGGTATTGGAAGTTCTCTTGTATGTACAAGGATAAAACCAAACCTTAACATCATTTGTGAATTTCTCCAGAAATTCGCTTTGAGTCCAGCGGTAATATTCCCTGGCGTCCTTTATATTCGTTCCGTATTTTTCATTTGTCGATTTATATTCGTCAGGGTTTGCTCTCTGAGCCGCCACCGCCTCGTCGCCGACATCGTGCGCATAGTTATCCCAACCCGCGTCGGTTATATAGGTCGTGTATGAGGCGGCAATTGTATCACAGTCCGCATCGTAATCATCAATAAACGCACCGACAGCAAAAACAACATAATTACGCTTGCCCCATTTTTCATAAAGAGCCTTTGTCATTGTATAAAGGTCTTCGTTACTCTGGCCGTGCGCCCAGACAGGCTCATCCCACCAGAAGCCAAGGAAGTTGTCCCACTGACCTGCGGCAATAATGCGGTCAATCTTTTCTTCGACGTTGGCAACGTAATTTTCTATCGTCTGCCGATCTGAATGAAAGGTGCTTCCGCCTATCCAGAACTGGCAATCATATTTTTCACAAAGTGCCATCATCTTTTCAAAGTTTTCGTCAACAGCCAAAAAGGTCTGATTTACATAACCCTCAGCAAGAACATCCTCCGCCTCTTCAAGTCTGTCAGCGGCAGTGTTTTTGCCGTCAGTCGTGTAATTGGTTGCCCATCTGGGAAACACACACATATTAAATCCAAGCTTGCTTTTTTTCTTTGCTGTCGCAGCCGAGGCATTTGCCGAAAGCGAGAGAGGCAGCATTATAAGCATCATTGCTATGCACAAGAATACCGAAAGCATTTTTCTTTTCATTGTAGTGCTCCTTATATCAATAGATAATATAATTTTACCTTAAATCAAAAGGCTCGTCAATTATTAAAACCGCTCAAATCGACACACTTTTTTAGGCTATATTACACAAACAAAGCCCCGAGCCGTCTGGCTCGGGGCTTTTTGTTATTTATTCTGTTGCGCTCTGTAAATAGCCTCGATTATCTCAAGGTCACCGGGATATGTAACCTTAAACAGATTTGAGCCCGTTTCAATAAAGTGCGGCTTAACCGAGTGATACTCAAACATAATTCTTGTATCGTCGGTAACATCTGAAAATCTACCGCTAAGATAGGCCTCCAAAAGCAGCTTGTAATCAAACGCCTGAGGTGTTAAAAGGTCGTAAAGCTCATTGCGATTTAAATATCTTCCGTCGCGGTAAATAACGGTATTAACAAGGGGGCGCACAAACGAAACCGAAGGATGCTCATCCTCCAAAAGTTCCAGAACTTGCTCACGAGTGAGCATAGGGCGCGCCGCCTCGACTATTATAACTCTGTCAGTGTCCTCAGAGAGAGCCTTAAGTCCGTTTAAGACCGAGCCGGTTCTTGTTTCTCCGCCCTCTATATCCTTGCCTACTGCAACAACATTTTCTTTACCCAGAATAGAAAGCAGAAGGTCGTGCGGGTATTTCCAGATAGGCTTGCCGTGAAATTCAATATCCTGCTTAACGTCGTGATATCTGTTTCCCTTTCCTGCCGCAAGTAAAACTGCACCGTATTTCATATCTTTTCTCCGTCTGTATTTTTTGTTTGTAATGTAATTATAGCATATTATTTTATTTAAATCAATGGTTTGCTTACTTATTACCTATTACTTCTTACTTATTACTTTCCAAAAATCCCTACGCTTACTTAACTGAAGTAAGAGTGAATAGGTAAGAAGTAATAAGTAAAGATCCCACAGACTATCGTCTGAGGGATCTTTGGTGCGCTTCACAGGGGGCGCCGTCTGCTGCGGCTTCGCCTTGCATACTATCCGCTCGGTCGCAAGCGCCCTCCCGCTCCTCGCTAAAAACAGTCCACCGGACTGTTTTCTTTACGCTCGTAGCCTTCACAGGTTCGAACCCACTATACATATCTAAAAAACAGAGCCTCTCAAAAGAGAGGCTCTGTTTTTGGTGCGGGTAACAGGGGTCGAACCTGCATGGTTTCCCGCTAGATCCTAAGTCTAGTGCGTCTGCCAATTCCGCCATACCCGCGAACAAAATTGATTATACCATTTATTTTGCCGCGTTGTCAACCGTTTTAGGCTTTTGTTTTTGCTTTTTTAGGTAAATTTTAAGTTGGCGGTTTACATTTTAAGCATAAGCTGAAAAAGGGGGCGAAATATGAAACCGTATATATTCACCTTTGAGAGAATAGAGAAAAAATACCGTATAAATGCAGAGCAAAAAATGTGGCTTATCTCGCTCTTTGAAGATAGGCTTGACGCCGACAGCCACGGCAAGAGCACCATCTGCAGCCTTTATTTAGACACGCCCGATTTTCTGCTTATCCGCAATTCCATTGACGCCAAAGCGTACAAGGAAAAGCTGCGAATCCGCAGCTACGGCAGTGTTGCGCAGGGCGGCAATATTTTTTTTGAAATCAAGAAAAAGCTTTGCGGCGTGGTTTATAAAAGGCGTGTGCTACTGCCGCTTGACGAGGCCTTTTTATACATCGACAGCGGACAAAAACCACTCAAATCTCAAATTATGGACGAGATCGACTACGCTATGCGCTACTACCGACAGCCCAAGCCTACCATGATGGTTATGTACGAGCGCGAAGCGTATTTCGGCAAAGCCGAGCCCGACCTGAGAATCACCTTTGACTCGCATATCCGCTACAGAACGGCTGATCTATCCCCAGAGTTTGACTGCTACGGAACAGAAATTCTGCCCGACGGCGAGCTTGTTATGGAGATAAAGACGGCAGGCGCAATGCCGCTCTGGCTCTCGCATATTTTAGACCGCGAGAGGATCTTCCCATCATCATTTTCAAAATACGCAAACTCATACAGAGATCATATTTACAAAGGAGAAAAACAAAATGTCTGAGCTTTTTAATTCAATAATAGGTGACACAATAGGAGTAGGCAGTTATCTTTTGTGCCTTTTGGGAGCTATAGTCTGCGGTATAATTACAGCATTTGCCGCCGCCTACAAAACAAGCACAACCAAGAGCTTTTTGGTTTCGCTCATTTTGCTCCCTGCCATTGTTGAAACCGTCATAACAATGGTGAACGGAAATGTTGGAACGGGCGTTGCAGTTATGGGCGCTTTTTCGCTTGTGCGCTTTCGCTCTGTTCCCGGCAAGGCGCGGGACATAGTTTCAATTTTCCTTGCTATGACAGCAGGCCTTGCCTGCGCCGCAGGATATGTTGCAATAGCGGTTTTATTCACCGTTTTAGTATGCGCTATTATGCTCATATTGGCGCACATTTCAATCGGCGACGACAAGCTTATGGAGCTTAGAATAACCGTTCCTGAGTCGCTTAATTTCTACGGCGAGTTTGACGATATTTTTGCACAGTACACTAAAAAGCACCGCCTTGTTAAGACAAAGACTACTAATATGGGAAGCCTTTACAAGCTGACATACACCATTGAGATGAAGAATAAAAACGAGGCTAAAGAGTTTATAGATAAGCTAAGATGCCGAAACGGAAATCTTGAGATCTCACTAAGCGAAGCATTAGAAGGAAGTGAGGCCCTATGAGGCGGATTTCTTTAATTTCAACAATTCTTATTTTTTCATTTTCTTTTCTCCTATCGGGCTGCTCGGGGAAAGAGGAAAAAGGCTCCTCTTCCCCCGACAGTTCTGATACTGCAGGCATTTCAAGCAGCACCGTAATCTTTTCAAGCGGCTCGGCTGAAAACACTTCGAACGGCACAAAAACATCAAGCTCGGCGGGCGAGAAAAACGAGAGTTCGGATATTGCGAGCGTTTCAAGCGCCGACCTGTCTGATATGGATTTTTCCTTTTCTGACAGGGATTTAAGCGCCGAATATGACAAGAACAATAAGGCCGAGGTTGATCTCACCTCGTCGGTAGTGAGCGGAAACGGAGCGCAGATCAAAAATGATACACTTTATATAACGAGTGAGGGCACCTATACCCTTTCGGGCAGCTACAGCGAGATGATCACCGTTGAGGCAGGCGAAAACGACAAGGTCCAGCTTGTTTTAGACGGCGTTACCATAAAAAACGCAGGCGGCCCCGCCATTTACGTAAAGAGTGCCGACAAGGTTTTTATAACTGTCAAGGACGGCACCAAAAACAGCATTTCTGACGGCTCATCCTACACCCTCACAGACGGCGATACAAGCGTTGATGCGGCAATTTTCAGCAAGGCCGACCTTACCATAAACGGCAGCGGCACTCTTACCATTAACGGAGCTTGCAAGCACGCCGTTATTTCAAAGGACGATTTGGTTATCTCGGACGCCACCCTTAACGTAACTGCGAAAAACGTTGGCTTAGGCGGCAAGGACTGCATCAAGATAAACGGCGGCAACATAACAGTTACTGCGGGAAGTGATGCGCTACGCTCTGACAACACCGAGGACGCCTCCCGTGGCTACATTTATATTGAGGGTGGAAAGCTTAACCTTACCGCCGCAAATGATGCAATTCAAGCAGAAACCGTTCTTAAGATAAACAACGCCCAGATCACCGCCAAAACAGGCGGCGGCAGCGTCACCTCGTTTTCGTCATCGAGCGAGTCGTCAAAAGGCTTTAAGGCGGGCTCGGACATTGTTATTTCGGGCGGCAGCTTTACCCTTGACTGCCTTGACGACTGCGTTCACTCAAACGGCACCATTACAATCGGCGGCGGCACATTTAAACTATCGAGCGGCGATGACGGAGTTCACGCCGACACCGACCTTGCCATCTCGGGCGGCGAGATTACAGTTACTAAAAGCTACGAGGGCTTTGAAAGCAGCAAAATAGTTATCTCGGGCGGAAAGCACTCTGTAACCGCCTCTGACGACGGGCTCAACGCCGCGGGTGGCAACGACGGCTCGGCTATGGGCGGCAGACCCGGGCAGGGAATGTTCAGCTCGCAGTCCGGCGAGATAGTTATTTCGGGCGGCTACATCCTTGTTAATTCTAACGGTGACGGAATAGACTCAAACGGCACCGTTTCGGTCACGGGTGGCGTTACTTTAGTCAGCGGTCCAACCAACAACGGAAACGGCTCGTTTGACTACGACGGCAGTGCCAGCGTTTCGGGCGGCGTTCTTATAGCGCTCGGCAGCAGCGGGATGGCGCAGAGCTTTATCGAGGCTCAAAATCAAGGCGCAATATTCACCTCTTTCTCCTCGCAGAGCGGCGGCACTTCCTTTGCCCTTTGCGACAAAAACGGCAAGGTCGTCTGCTCCTTTACCCCCGCAAAAGCCTATCAGACGGCGGTTGTAACGGCGCCCGAAATTAAGTCAGGCGAGAGCTACAGCATTGTTGCAGGCGGTACTGTTTCGAGCGCAGATGCAAACGGCTTTGCTCAGAACACCACCATCTCAAACGGCACCACCCTTGCCGAGATCGAGATGACGAGCTCTCTCTACGGCGGCTCGGGAAATGGGATGCACGGCGGTGGCGGCGGAATGCAAAGGCCTGGCAGACCTTGGTAAAAAGCTAAACCGAAAGGCAAATACTGCCTTTCGGTTTTTTATGTTGAAATTTTTATGAAAATGGTATATAATCGTTTTAAGAAAAGCCTACCGGCAGAACGGAGAGACCTATGAAAAACATCTGGCACGATATAGATCCCAAAAGAATAACCCCTGAAGATTTTGTTGCAGTTATCGAAATCTCAAAGGGTAGCAAGAAAAAATACGAGCTTGACAAGGAAACAGGTCTTATAATGCTCGACCGCGTTTTATACACCTCAACCCACTACCCCGCCAACTACGGCTTTATCCCCCGCTCCTACGGCGACGACGAGGACCCGCTTGACGTTCTTGTTCTCTGCTCTGAAGCGCTTGAGCCGCTGACGCTAGTTCGCTGCTACCCTATCGGCTACATCTCAATGCTTGACGGCGGCAGAAACGATGAAAAGATAATCGCCATCCCCTTTGCAGACCCGACCTACAACAAGTACAAGGACATTTCAGAGCTGCCCTCGCACATCTTTGACGAGATGCTGCACTTCTTTACAGTTTACAAGGCTCTCGAAGAAAAGGAAACCGTTGCAAAAGACGTAAACGGCAGAGATGACGCCCTTAAGGTTATACAAGACGCCCTCGACCATTACGTGCAGTGCTTCTGCAGATAAGAAAAAATGCATTTGAATGGGAATTGGATGCCAATCCTCGCAATGCAAACGTTGATTTTAACCTTGTAGGGCACGACCTGCGTGTCGTGCCGCCAAACCCATACAAAAAAACGGAACGACACATAGGTCGTTCCCTACGAAATAGATATAAGGTATATTTTTTATTTGTATCACAATATTATTGCGAATGATAATCGCACGCCATTTTAACTAAAGTAAAAACAGCAGCGGTATCCGCTGCTGTTTTTATTTAAAAAAATTGTTTGTTACATTGGGAGCAGGACTGTTATGCAGAACATATCCTTTTCGGGCGACCAGGCAACTATTTTGCCGCCATGCGCCTCGGCTATGGCCTTGGCAATCGAAAGGCCTATGCCCTGCCCGCCCGTTTTGGAGTTTCTTGAAGGGTCGTCCCTATAAAACCTATCAAAAAGGCGATCGAGGTTTTGGGTCTGAATATTGGCTGCTTTATTGTAGACCGAAAGGTCGAGATTTTTTCCGTTTTTGCGAAGTGACAGATGGATTTTCGACTCGGGGTCAGAATACTTTATGGCATTGTCAACAAGTATCGAAACGAGCTGGGCTATCGCCTTTTCGTCGCCCTTAAACGATAGCATCGGCTCGGTGAAAACCGAAAGCTCCTTTTGCTCGGTGAGCGCCCTTGAATTAAAGGAAAGCGCCGTTTCACGAACAACGTCCGAAATCGGAAAATCTATGCTCTGTATGCTTGTTTTACCCTCCTGCATACGCGAAAGGTAGATAAGATTGTTTGTAAGCTCGGCAAGGCGTCGGGTCTGACTCTTGATGTCAGAAAGCCACTCGCTCTCACCTATCTCGCTCTCTAAAACCTCGGCATCGGCATCTATTATTGTGATGGGGGTCTTGATTTCGTGACCCGCATCGGTTATAAACCGCTTTTGTTTTTCGTAGCTTTCGGAAACGGGTCTGACTATCCTTGCCGAGAGAAATACCATCAGCACAAAGACCGCCAAAAGTCCCAAAAGCGATATGCCAACGCTCGACAAAAGAAAGGTTTGGAAGGTTTCAAGGTCTTTTGTGCAGTCCAGGAAGATTACGCGGTAGCCCGCCCCGTTTTCGCTCAAAAGATAACGGTATCTGCCCATAAAGCCGTTCTCGTTTTGAGAGAGCACCACCCTTTTCGCATACAAAACGGCGGTTTTATTATCAACTGCGGCAATATGCGAGGTGTCTACAGAAATTGTATTTCCATTCTGGTCGATAACAACCGAGAAAAACCTCGACTGATACGGCAATTCAGGTGAAAGCGGTCTCTCACCGTCGGGCAGTCTTTGCTCAAAGGGAAGCTTATCCCTTGCAGGAAATTTGCCCTCGTTATGTTCCAATAGATAAAGGGTGCTGTCGGCATCGCTGACTATGCTCTGATAGTTAAAAACGTTGACGACACCTATTATGACCGCAAGCACTATAAAAAGCGAAAGCATTGCCGACAGGATAAACTTAAATCTGAGTTTCTTTATCATTTAAGCTCCTCCAGACAGTAGCCCGAATTGCGCTGAGCCTTTATGCCTATATCAGCGCCGATTGCGGCAAGTTTTTTTCTAAGGTAGGACACGTAAACCCATACGACGTTTATCTCAGCCTCGCTGTCAAAGCCCCAGATGCGCTCCATAAAATGCTCGGTTGATATTAGATTTTTTGGGTTGCGCATCAGCATTTCCATCATCTGATACTCTTTGTTTGCAAGCTTAAAGCTACCGCCCGGCGCAGACAGCTCAAAGGTTGCGGGATTAAGCGATACATTACCCAGCCTAAGACAAGGGTCGGTCTGTCCGCCGTAGCTTCTTACTGCGGCGCGGATCCTTGCAAGCAGCTCTTTGACCTCAAACGGCTTGGTAAGGTAATCGTTTGCGCCGCTGTCAAGCCCGAGCACCTTATCGTCAATTTCAGACTTGGCGGTGAGGATAATAACGGGAGTGCAGACCCCGTCTTTTCTTATCTCTCGCAGCACCTCGATCCCGTCCATTTCGGGCATCATAACGTCGAGAATAACGGCATCGTAATTCTCGCTTTTGATATACTCGAGAGCATCCTTTCCGTTATAAACGGCATCGACCGAGTAGTTATTCTTTTGAAGTATCGCGCAAAGCGCCTTTGAGAGCGAGCGCTCGTCCTCTGCAAGCAGCAATCTCATACCTTTCACCTGCCTTTTTGGTTATTATAAACTCACTACCTAAATTTAAGTTAAAAATATTTTATCACAGTTTTCCAAAAAAGAAAACCCCGCATTTGCGGGGTTTTATTCTGCTTAAAAGCCTCCACTTGTCAGGGGAGGTGGCTGAGGCACTGCCGAAGCCGGAGGGGTAGTTTTCTCTCCCTCAGTCAAAACCTGCGGTTTTGCCATTTCTCGCTGTGGCTCGGTCACGCCGCGGCTCTGACAGTCCACAGGACTGTCATTCACTCCCGCGTCGCGCTTCGCTACCCTCGTCAGAGGGAGCCAATTTTATTTGTTGGTGTTTTAGCTTTACAAAAGCACGCTGACGACCTTTTTGAAATCTCTATAATCGTCGATTGTAAGGAAATTAAAATCCGAAACGTAAACAGACTCATCATTTCCGCCGGGGCCGTAGTCGTCGCCTACATAAACGACCTCATCGTGAGCTATGCCGCGCTCTTTGCAGTACTCAGAAAGGGCATAAGCCTTGTGATAAGGGAACGGCGCCATATCAAAGCTTGACGAGCCGCCTACAAAAACGGTGTAATCCGAAAAGACCTCTTTAACGTCGGCATAAAATGCGCGGCGCTTTGATCTGTCGGGGTCGAAGGCAAGCTTGTCCTCAATAGCCGCTTTAGTGCCAAGCAGAGGGAAAGTTACGCAGCCCGAGGAGTGATACTCAACATTATCACCGACAAACTCGGTAAAGCCGTACTTTTCTCTGAGCGCTGTAATTCTCTTTTCAACGCTCTCTCTGTCGCAAGGAAGCTGCTTATCAAAAACGATTTTGATATCCTTTGCGCTCTCGTCATACTCGGCATACTGCATACCGTAGTTGCCGAGAATGTCGATGGGATACTGCCCCATCTGGTTGAAAATTCTTCTGCACATTCCCGCTCCCGCCATAAGCAGCTTGTACTTTTTACCTAAGGCATCAAGAACTGCTCTGTTCTCCTCACTGAGCGGAGTTTTGTGCTGGGTCAAGGTTCCGTCAAGGTCAAAAGCGATGAGACGGATTTTGCTTGTGTCCATAAAAACACTCCTTATGTATAATATAGATGGCAATTTAAAGTATATCACACAAGGTCATTTTTATCAAGCCTTTATTCCTCGGTCTTTTTGGCGGTGTCAATGCTTTTTCCGAACACGACAAAGCGGTCAAAGAGATACTCGGTAACGAAATTTATAAGCATTGTGCCTGCAAGCACAAGGTACTCGTTCATAAGGATAGGCTCGCCCGTGAGTACCGCGGTCCACCAGGTAGAGAGCGGCGTGAACACAAGGTAAAAGCCCGCCACTTTGAGCATTGCTATGGGAACGTTGTTAGCCGAGCAGAATGTGAATTTTCGGTTTAAGGTAAAGTTCCAGAGCACCGAAAGCACAAGCGCAACGAGATACGAGATCCAGTGCTCAAGATGCAAGACCTCTTCCATCAGCGTAAAGCTTAAAACCTGAATAACGCCTGCGCTAATTGAAAACAGCACAAATTTTATCGAGCGGATAAGCTCTTTTTTCTTTTCTGTCATAAAAATCACCCTCACTTTTATACTATTGTAGCACAAGGTGCAATTTTTTTCAACAGAAATCCCAAATAGCCCAACGAATTACGAGCAACAAAAAGCCCTCCTTGTGTAAAGGAGGGTGGCAGCCGCAGGCTGACGGGAGGATTGTCAAATGGAAACTGACAAAACAATCCCTCAGTCTTTTGCTTTGCAAAATCCACTTCTCGCTGCGGCTCGGTCACCTCACGGCTCTGACAGTCCACTGGACTGTCATTCACTTCCGCTCGGCGCTTCGCTACCCATTACACAACGGAGCCTCTTTTAAAATTCACAGTTTTTACAGCGGTTTTCTATCCGACATATCGGCGGCGGGGTTAGGGTCGTCACCGTCCCTGAAAAACTCAAGCGGCCGCTCCTTCATATACTTAGGCGTTCCCTGCGCGATTGCGGGAAAGTCGTTCGGGGTGTTGGCAGTCGGCTGGATTTCGTAGGTGCCGTAACTGTTTATCATCTGCTGTGGGGTTTCGGGCGTAGAGGCGGGCGACTCTGCCGCTATTTCGAGCAGCGGCTCAAACTGCGAGCTATCCTTAAGCTTGTTCTCGTCCCTGCTTATATCTTTGTTTCCTCTATTTTTAGGCATAAAAATTCTCCTTTTCTTTAAAGTACACACCAAAAGTGTTCCCTAAAGAAAAGGAGAAATTCTCAGTTGATTTTCTGATTTGTTATTTTTTCAAAGTAACTGCCGTCCATTGTTCCTACAAAAAGAGTGCGGTAACTTTGCGTTCCCTTATTGGCGCAAATAGTAAAATACTCATCAGAATAGTAAATGCGCACGTGATCGGGGTATATCGGCAGCAAACTATACCATTCGTCTTTACATATAAGTGTTTTTTCATCAGTTTGCTTGTTAACAGAGTAAAACCTCTTGTTTGTGTATGATATGTAGTGAGTTTGGTTGCTTGCAAGAATTATAGCATCGTCAAGCTCTTTTTCAAGCTTTATTTTATCATTTTCAATCTCAATAATATAAGATTTATCAAAACACTCGGCGGTGTGCAGGTTAGCCGACATTCCCGCCGCTCTCGTATAACAATTTACAGAACCGTAAAGCACATTGTCCTTTTTAAAGATTACACAATCAAAATCCGTACAGTTGGAAAATTCCTGCTCGATCTGCTCTCGCAGATACTCGTAACCCTCTTTGCTTACGTCTTTTCTATGGTCATAGACGCCTCTGTACCTTCCACACGCCATAACAATTTCTGCGGCAGATTCCTTTTCTGCAAGCCTGGATTCATCTGTGTTTATGGCAAGCTCCCAGCCGCCTTTACCTATTTCAACATATCTGTCTTGCGCGGCATATTTCACCTTTATGAAATCATGCTCGCCATCAGAAAAAGCGGAGGAATACTCTCCAAGCCGACGGTCATTTAGTCCTCCGAGCAAAACATTGGTGCAAAAAGTGATAAACGCCATAAATAAAACAATAATTAAAATAACAATTCCTAAAACCTTTTTAACAGTTTTTTTCAAAAGAATCACCGCCTTTATTTTATTATAGCATATCAGCGGCGGGGTGTGCAAGAGGGTGCGGCGAAGGCGCAATACTTCTTCACTATTCACTCTTACTTCTTACCTCCCAAAAATCCCGTTCACAATTTTTTAGTGAAAAGTGAAGAGTGAAAAGTGAAAAAGTAAAATCCCGTCCACTTTCGTGAACGGGATTTTTGGCACCCCCTACGCGAATCGAACGCATAACTAACCCTTAGGAGTAAAACCGAGACGTTTTCTCCTAATACGGTTTGGTCTATCACGACGCTGAAAACCCTTGATATTACTGGGTTTTCTAACGAACACGATATTTTTTCGTGGCTCGTATTCCTGCTAATATCTGCTGATGTTTCGAACTCCTATTAGCAAGAAATTAGCAAGAACGGCTCCCGCAAGGGTGCTCATATTTCAAAATTTGCCTATATATTATAACACAAATTAGGTTAAATTTCAATACTTCAACGCGAAAAAGCAGCGGCACGGATTTCATTGATTTCCGTGCCGCTGTTTTTATTGCAAGAAAGGAATGTTTGTTATGTCAGAATATCAATTAGAAATAAAACAAGTCGTGGACTATCCGCGTTGCCGTATTTACAGACAGTTTATTCAAATGCTTCTCAGTGAAAAGAATATCCGTGTCGGCGGCACATCCGGACTGTTCTACTATACTGTCCTCTGCTGCTACGCCAATTTCCGCACCTCATATAAAAGAATTGACGGTATCAGTTATACGATCCGTCCGGGCGAATGGCTTTGCCGCATCAGTGAGGTGTCGGAATGGTTCCGCACACGATTTCATCATCAAGCAGTCGATATATTAAAGGAACTGCAGGAACGCCACCTCATAACCTATACCATTCTCGGACGCGGTAAGCTCGTCAAATTTAAGATTAACGGCTGGGCTCGTAATAACCGTGTACTTGATTATAACGCTCCCTGCCAAAAGGAATCGGGCTTTTTCTTTCTCCCAATCTCAACCGCCAATGAATTAGTCGGC
>JAFTYW010000008.1 GCA_017461245.1 Oscillospiraceae bacterium | reverse complement strand
GTTGATCTCAACAGAGGTCTGTCCGTCAGCGGCGGTGGAGAATATCTGAGATTTCTTGGTAGGAATGGTGGTGTTGCGCTCTATAATTCTTGTGCAAACACCGCCGAGGGTCTCAAGTCCGAGCGAAAGGGGAGTAACGTCGAGAAGTAAAAGTCCCTTAACCTCGCCGCCGAGAACACCGCCCTGAATTGCGGCACCGAGAGCAACACACTCGTCGGGGTTGATGCCCTTGAAGGGCTCCTTGCCGGTGTAGTTCTTAACAGCGTCAGCAACAGCGGGAATACGGGTCGAGCCGCCAACGAGGAGTACCTTGTTAAGCTCGCTGGGGGAAAGACCAGCATCCGAAAGAGCCTGCTTTACGGGGCCCATTGTAGCTTCAACGAGGTCTGCAGTAAGCTCGTTGAATTTCGCTCTTGTAACGGTCAAGTCAAGGTGCTTGGGGCCTGTAGCGTCAGCGGTGATGAAGGGGAGATTTACGTGAGCCTGGGTAACACCCGAAAGCTCGATCTTTGACTTTTCAGCAGCTTCTTTAACTCTCTGCATAGCCATCTTGTCAGCGGACAAGTCAATGCCCGAGGTCTTCTTAAACTCTGCGCAGAGGTAATCCATAAGTCTCTGGTCAAAGTCGTCACCGCCGAGGCGGTTGTTACCGGCAGTTGCAAGAACCTCCTGAACGCCGTCGCCGATCTCGATGATGGAAACGTCAAAGGTACCGCCGCCGAGGTCATAAACCATAACCTTCTGATCCTGCTCCTTGTCAATGCCGTAGGCAAGAGCAGCAGCGGTAGGTTCGTTGATAATTCTCTTTACCTCAAGGCCTGCGATCTTACCTGCGTCCTTGGTTGCCTGGCGCTGAGCGTCGGTAAAGTAAGCAGGAACGGTGATAACAGCCTCAGAAACGGTCTCGCCGAGATAAGCCTCTGCGTCGCCCTTAAGCTTCTGAAGAACCATAGCTGAAATTTCTTGCGGGGTAAGCTTTTTGCCGTCAATGTCGACTTTGTAGTCAGTTCCCATGTGGCGCTTGATTGAAGAAACGGTGCGGTCAAAGTTGGTGATTGCCTGGTTTTTGGCAACCTGACCTACAAGACGCTCGCCGTCCTTTGTAAATGCAACAACGGAGGGGGTAGTACGAGCGCCCTCAGCGTTTGCAATAACGATAGCCTCGCCGCCTTCAATAACGGCAACGCAAGAGTTTGTTGTTCCAAGATCGATTCCAATGATTTTTGACATGATAATTTTTCTCCTTTTATATAAATGATTTAGTTTGCAACCTTAACACAAGCGGGGCGAATGATTTTGTCGCCGAGTGTGTAGCCCTTTTGGAAAACCTCAACTATCTGGTTTTCCTCAAAGTTTTCATCTTCAATATGCATAACTGCGATGTGGCGTGTGGGGTCAAATTTCTCGCCCTGCGCGCTCATTTCGCTAATACCGAGCCGTGTTAAATATTCGATAAACTGAGCGTGTATCATCTTAAGACCTTCGTCAAGGTTTTCGCCTGCGGCGGCAATCGCTCTGTCAAAGTTGTCAATGACAGGCAAAAGCTCCTCAGCCGCCTTTGCTGTGGCGTTTGCGTAAATATCGGTCTTTTCCTTGGCGGTGCGCTTTCTGAAGTTGTCGTATTCGGCGCAAAGCCTTAAATAACTGTCTTTTTGAGTAGCAAGCTCGTTAGTAAGCTCCACTATCTGTGCGGCAAGAGCGGCTTCCTTTTTGTTAACCTTTGATTTAGCCTCTTTTTTAGGCGGCGCCTCTTTTTCGGGCGCGGAATTTATATTTTCTTGATTTTCGCTCATCTTTTGTGCCTCCTTGTCTAATTGCTAAGTCTGTTTTTTAACATATTTTCCAGCGAAGCAGAAAAATATTCCAGCATAGGAATAATACCCTCGTAATCAAGCCTATACGAGCCTAAAACTCCTATCGAGCCCATAAGCTCACCGCTAAAGCGGTAGCCGGTGTATAAAAGCGCCGTGCTGCTAAGCGCCTCGTCGTCGGGGATGACTATGCTGACCGAGCTGCTCTTTGGCGCGAGCAGGTCTACAAACTGCGCGGAAGAGAGCATATTAAGGGCGCTTTGAGCGGCTCTCGCGCTCTGTGCGGCGCCGAATATGTTTGCCTGACCCTTTACAAAAACCTCGGGGCTTGAAAGCTCGCTAACGGTCTTTGAGAGCGCCTCAAAAAACGGCGAGAACAAAAGCGAACAGTCAGTAAGCTCTGCGGCCATTGTCTGTAAATACGGCGGAGTAATGTCGCAAAGCGGCACTCCCTCAAGCTTTTGCTCGGCGGCCTTTGAAAGAGCAGAGAGCGCCTCGTCAGTTAGAGCACCGAAGAGATTAACAAAAACGCTTTTGATGATTCCTGTTTCGGTTACAACAACAAAGATCATACTGCTGCTGCCGGTCTTTATAAAGTCTATTTGCTTTAGTGTAACAGCGCGGCCTGTCGGCGCAGTGGAAAACGAAACGCAGTTTGAAGCGTCAGCAAGTGCAGACGAAACTGCGCTTACCGCGCCCTCTACGCTATGGGCGCCTGAGATCAGCGAATCGATAACCTCACGTCTTTCCCTTGAAAGCCTGCGCTTTTTAAGCAGCCTTTCTGTGTAAAGGCGCATTCCTGCGGCGGTCGGAATTCTTCCTGCCGAGGTATGCGGCTGGTAGAGAAGACCGCGCCTTTCAAGCTCCGCCATATCGTTTCTGATGGTCGCGGAGGAAACCGCACCGTCCAGCTCCGATACAAGCGATTTTGAGCCGACGGGTTCTCCCGTTCTGAGATAGCCTTTGGCAATAAGGGATAAAACGGCAAGTTTTCTCGGATTAAGTTCCATAAAAAACACCTCGTTTTTAGCACTCGGGGTTTTAGAGTGCTAAACATAGATTACCCCAAATTTTTCCTTATGTCAATAGATTTTGGCAAGTTAAAAAATAATTTACAAATTAGGCAGTAATAAACCTAAAAAATGGTATCTATATATGCAATTTAACGGCTCTCTTGATTGACAATCGGGCAAAAAAATAGTAATATAATGTTGTTAAAAACAAAAGGAAGGGGAAAAGTGATGCCTTATCTGCTTTTGGCGCTTGTGCTTGTTTTGTCGATCGTGTTCATTTCGTCGCACAATGAGCTCGTGCTGCTTAGAAACCGCGCCGACGAGGCTTTCAGCCAGCTTGACGTTTATCTTAAAACAAGAAGCACATTGGCGGTTGATGCTGCAAAGCTTGCCAAGCCTTTTTTTGAAAAAGAGAGCAGCGATGTTTTAGCGTTTGCGAATGCAAAGGATAAATCGGTGGATTTGAACAGACTGGACCGCGAGGAAAGCCTGCGCTTAGCGCTCGGTAAGCTCTTTATTGCCTGTGAGGGCAGCGAGCTTAAAGAGAACGCCGAGTTTTGCGCGCTTAGCGAAAGGCTTGAAAGTCTTGATCTTTCGCTTAAAGAGGCTGTGAGGTTTTACGACAGCGCCGCAAGAGCATATAATATCAAGGTCGAATCCTTCCCCGCATCCTTAGTTGCATCGCTCTGCAAGTTTGAGCGCAAACCCGTCTTCTAAAAAATACATATAAAAAGAGAGGAAACCAAAATGAAAAAGTTTTTTGCAGATTTCAAAGCGTTCATTGCAAAGGGCAACGTAATTGATATGGCAACCGCTGTTATCATCGGTGCCGCTTTCAACAAGATAATTACAAGCCTTGTTAATGACATCATTATGCCCCTCATCAGCCTTCTTGTCGGCGGACTTGACGTTACCGATTGGAAGTGGGTCATCTCTCCCGAGGTGCTTGATGAGACAGGAGCAGTTGTAACTGCCGAAAACGCTCTTAAATACGGCGTGTTTATTCAGACAGTAATTGATTTCCTTATCGTTGCATTCTGTATCTTCCTTGCTTTAAAGGTCATTCTTTCGTTTAAGGAAACCTTTGAAAAGCTTAAAAAGAAAGAGGAAGAAGAGGCAGCAGAGGTAGAGGAAGCACCTGCAGAGCCTGAAATTACCGTAGAGCAGCAGCTCTTAACCGAAATCCGTGATCTTCTTAAAGAAAAGAAATAAGGTGAAAAATTATGAATCTCAAAGGACTTAAGATAAACTTTTTAGGTGACAGTATAACCCAAGGCGGATGCTCCTCCAAGCTTAGTCTGTGCTATGTTGCGCAGGTTGCTGAGATTTCGGGCGCCATCTGCCGAAATTACGGAATAGGCGGAACAAGAATTGCCGCGCAAAAGGTTTCATCTTCCTGCGCATATCACGATCTTGATTTCTGCTATAGATACTCAATGATGAGTAAGGATGCCGACGTTGTTGCGGTTTTCGGCGGCACCAATGACTACGGACACGGCGATGCGCCTGTAGGCTCTTTTGAGGACAGAACTCCCGAAACCTTCTACGGCGCTCTGCATTATCTTTACAGCGGACTTAAGGAAATGTACCCCAAGGCTACCATTTTTGTTATGCTTCCCCTTCACAGAGAGGGCGAGGATAACGATATGGGCGAGTATTCCCGCAAGGGCAAGGTCTACGGTGATCTTAAGACCTATATAAAGGCAATCTGCGAGGTAGCCGAGTATCATGATCTGCCCGTGCTTGACCTCTATAACGAGTCGGGAATGACTGCTGACACCGAGGAAAACAGCAAAAAGTATTTTGACGACGGACTTCACCCCAACGACCTCGGCCATAGAATAATCGCCGAAATGGTTGTAGATTTCCTCGAGAAAATGTAAAAAAATAAAAAACCGAGATGCTTAGCATCTCGGTTTTGTTTTTCATTAAAGTGTTTTGCTCAGTTCCTCGAGGGATAGCTCGGCGTTTTTAACAAGGTTTAAAAGTGACGATGCAAAGAGGGGATATTCTTTTGCAAGGCTCTCTGTGGTTATCACAAGCTTTTCGGAATTTACCGAGTTCTTTTCGCTTGTGTAAAGCCTTATGTAAGCCTGGTCTCTGAGCATTGCGGCAGGGGCAAGTGAGCCATAAAGCTTTGTTGAAAGCTTGAAAAGCTCGGCGTTGTTCTGCTCGTTTGCGCTGAAAACAAGGCGGAAAAGGGAATATACATTGAGGAATAAAGAATCCGAAACAAGCTTTAAGAGCTCGTGATTTCCGCTTCGTGCCAAGAGGTCAAAAAGAACGTTTAATGAGTTTGCGATAAGCTTCTTGTTTAGGGTGGCAAGAATTGAGCCACTTAATTTATTGTCGCTGCTTTGATCGGGAGCGGGAATCTCCTCTGCCGAGATAAGCTGACCCGAGGGGTCTGCCGAGCGGCCTAAAAGATAATCGCAGGAAACGCCGTAGTAATCGGCGCACTTAACAAGAAAATTAAGACCGCATTCGCGGATTCCTTTTTCATAATGCGAGAGCAGAGCTTGCGAAATGCCAAGGTCAGCAGCCGCTTGCTTCTGGGTGATCTTGCGCTCTTTGCGCAAAAGGGTAACTATTCTGGGGAAACTGTTGTTCATTACCGTGTCACCTGCCTCTCTCAAATTTAGTCGTGCCTTGACATTATACAACAAATTATACAGTTTGTAAAGTATAAATGTCGAAAATGGCCGAAAAATTTATACTTGCAACAAACAGCAAAAAGGGCTATACTGTAATAAAGCAAAGAAAAGCGGTGAATAAATGAAAACATATAAAATACATCTTATAAGGCACGGCAGGTTGGATGCCTGCCATAACGGAAAATATATCGGCAAAAAAACCGATGTTCCTCTCTCTGCAGAAGGAATGAGCGAGCTTAAAGAACTTCGTGAAAAGCTTTGGTATCCCGATGCTGACGTTATATTTACAAGCCCCCTTTTGCGCTGCATACAGAGCGCCCACGCTCTCTATCCCGATAGGAACTATATGATGGTTAATGAACTTGCAGAGTGCGATTTCGGTATTTTTGAGGGCAGAGGTTACGAGGAGCTTAAAAGCGACGAGCAGTTTATCGCCTGGGCAAAGGGTGGAATGAAAGACGCTATGCCGGGCGGCGAGAGCGGCCTTGAGTTTGCACAGCGCTGTTATACAGGCTTTGCAAGAGTCGCTGAGTACGTTATGAAGGCGGGTGTAACCGATGCCGCTGTTATAACTCACGGCGGAGTTATAACCTCAATTTTGTCCTCGCTCGCATTTCCCAAGCAGGATTTTTATAGGTACAATGTAGAAAACGGATGCGGTTTTACCGTCACCACGACTCCTCAGCTTTGGATGTCGGGCAGCGTTATCGAGCTTTACTCAACTCTCCCACTAAGACACGACGATAGTGAAGAAGAATAAAAACAAAAGCCACCCGAGAGGGTGGCTTTTTGTTTACGATTATGTATATCATTTGGCTGGTGGATATTCGGTACATAAAAGACGGTAAGGCGGCTCATCCTCTTCAATTTCGGGAAAACGCCCAACCGACGGCATAAATCGGTTGTCGGTGTTATCGTCATTGCATTGGCTTACTTCGCCGAGAAGAACCGCTCCAAAGCCCTCTTCAACGCTGAAATCGTGGTACAAACGCTGCTGAATGTGAATACTTTCTCCCGGGGTTAAGCGAATTTGTGTTCCTGCAGGAACTGTGTAGGTGTGCCCGTCGGTATGAACTGTAACATCAGAGCTATAGTCTATTTGCTCGTTATCAAGACTGTTATACACGCGAATCAGCACATTTCCGCCGCCTCTGTTTATAATATCCTCGGTTTTGTACCAATGAAAATGATTGGGCGCATACTGTCCTTCCTTAAGGTATAACAGCTTTTCAGCATAGACCTTTGGATATTTTTCGGACATAGACCGATTTCCGTTGCGGATGGTAATCAATGAAAAACCGAATTTATCAAAATCTCCTTTTCCGTAGTCTGTAATGTCAAAGCCCAACATACAATCTCTGATTTCATCAAATTCATGTCCGAGATTTTGCCACTTTTCAGGGGTGAAATGGCAGAACGGCGGCAGATAGCAGTTGTGTTTTTTACACATATCTTCCAGTTCGCGCAGTGCGCGGTTGATTTGTGAGCGTTTCATTATAAATTCTCCTTTTTAGCGAATATCAAATGCTGAGCGCAAAACTATTGTTTTGGGAGTGCCTGATAAAATTTTGACTGTTTTTGAACCTGCATTTATATCAAAGTAATTATCGCTTAAAACAAAGTCTGAGTTGGGTGAGTCAATTTCAACAGACTTTGCATAGCAATCCGAATAAATCGTAATGGTATCACCGCATTGTTCATACCGCAGATGCGGGTCTTGAAACTGAAAGTATTTAGGAGCCGTGAACAAAACGCTTCCCTCGCTGATAACCCTCTCATTGCATATCAGGCGGTATGAAAAATAGTTGTTGTTAACATCGGTTTTGTTAAAGTCCAGCTCATCAAGTGTTAAAACCGAAAAGGGTTTAACCGTAACAGATGTACTGCCTTTTTCAAGAATATCGCCCTTTGAATTTCGCAGTTCCCATAAAACATCACCGCTTATGGTATTGGCAGTGTCGTTTGTTACTGATAGCTCGGCTTTTGTTTGGTAAGGCACCGTGCGCTCCATATTAACATCGAATCTTGTGTCCCGTTCTCCTGTTTCGCGGCAGGAAAGCAGGATGGGGGAATAAAATCTTTTTGCATAGTAGTGAAGCGCTTTGTATCTTCCAAAATAATCTATGCTTGACCAAGAAGGTCCCGGCCAGATATCGTTTAACTGCCAGTAAAGCGTTCCCATACAGCGCCCGCGGTTTCGCCTGAAATGCTCAACGCCGTACCTGATGGCTTCTGCCTGTAAAAGCTGAGAGGCATATAAAAGCGTCCCGAATTCTGAGGGATAAAGATAGGTGTCGGAAAGATATGTGAGTATTTTTCCGTTGGCATTTCCGTTTCGCTGATGCATTTCCATTATGCGGCTGAAAGGGTTTCTGTCCTCAGGGTATGTAAAAGCGTTTATGGTTTTCTCCGATGGAAAGGACTGAAAACCAAACTCGCTCAGATACCTGAAATATTTTTTTCTGAACTCGGAAAATGGCTTGTTTCTGTGCCAGACATCCCAGTAATGACAGTCACCGTAATCCTCGTTTTTTGGGTCGATAAAATGACCGCAGGTTGTAGGGCAGGACGGGACATACGAAATATACGGACAAAGCTCGTTTATAATTTCAGGGAGAATATTTTCAAAGAGATTAATATATGCGGGGCGGTATTCGCTGTAAGCCGCATCGCTGAAATTTCGCTCGATTTCATTGTTGCCGCTTATAACTGCAAGAGATGCGTGATGACGGACACGCTTTATGTTATCTCTGAATTCAGCAACAACATTTTCTGTAAAATCGCTGTCATCGCTTATCATACAGCAGGCAAACATCATATCAAGAAAAACGATTATTCCAAGCTCGTCGCATAAATCAAAGAAGAACTCATCGGGATAATAGCCGCCGCCCCAAACACGAATTGTATTGAAATTCGCCGATTTGCAGGCAGAGAGTAGTTTTTTTGTTCTTTCCTTGGTTATTCGTGAAAGTATATTGTCCTCGGGGATGTAGTCTGCTCCCATTGCAAAAAATGCCGTGCCGTTAACCTCGTGATAAAAACTTTCGCCCCATTTATCTCTGTTTCTCGTAAGCCTTAAGGTTCTCAGTCCGATTCTTTTCTCGGCGAAATCTACTACCGCGTTATTTTCGATAAGCTCAGCCTTTACGGTGTATAGCGGGTGATTACCCAAACCATTAGGCCACCAAAGCTCAGGATTTTCAATTTCATATTCACGGTTTGGCTCGATAGCAACTTGTTTGCCGTCAGGGATTATGAGGGTTATGGCTACATCGCTTTTTATATCGGTTGATATATGCGGGGTAATAAAAACCCTTCCGTTTTGGTGCCGCTGTGTAATGTGAAAATCGCAGATGCGTGCGCTGTCCTTTTCCAAAAGATAAATATCTCTCCATATACCTGCATCGGGAAGTCTGGGTCCCCAATCCCATCCCATCATACAGTTGGCTTTGCGGATATGCGCAAAACCCTCCATTCCGTCGGGTGTTGCAGGAATATATTTTTCTGCCTGTTTTTGCTTTATGTAGCTGTCAGCAGGATAAAATACTATTTTTATTTGGTTTTCCCCGCTCAGCAGATGCTCTGTAACATCAAATTCCCAGCTTCTGTGCATATTGTCGGTGTAAGCAATATGTTTTCCGTTTAGGTAAATATCGCAAAGGGTGTCTAATCCGTCGCAATGCAGAAGAACGTTTTTTTTGCTGCTCAACTCAAAATTTCTTGAAAAGGTAAAGGTGTTATCCATAAGCTCAAGGGCTGCAAGCTCATTGTCTCTGAAAAAGGGATCAGGTATAAGCGAGGCACCAAGCAAAAAGGAATAAACAGACCCGGGGACAGTACCTTCGGCAGTGTACCCGCCGCCGCTTAGCTGCCAGATTCCGTTTAAATCGGTTTTCTTCATTTTAAGACTCCCCCTAATGTATTTGACATTTGCAGTATAATACGATATAATCATTTATAAAATAGAGTTTTATACTAAAAATTTATATTTTCTTACTATCAGAGGGGCTATGCAGGTTTTTTATGCAGGTGTGGATTATCCGCACAAAAAGGGCGAGTTTTGTAAAAGAAAAAGCTTTGATGCATACGGATTGTTTTACTTTTCAACTCCGTTTTTGTATGAAAGCCAAGGTGTTATGCACAGGGGCAGCGCAGGGGATGTTATTATTATAAAGCCTGGGGATATAGTTTATCACGGGCCCGTGAGCCAGCAACAGAGCTTTGTAAATGACTGGATGTATGTGAGTGATGATTTGTCCTCGGTTTTAGAGAAATATCCCGTTCCCTGTTCGGCGTGCATAAAAATCGGCAGAAATAAAATTGTCAATCTTGCTGTAAAAGAGATTAAAAATGAGCAGCTTTTTAAATACGAGGGGTATCAGGATAAAATAGACTGTATCATTAACCAAATGATGATAGACATATATCGAATTTATAAAAAAAGCGTTTCCGACTCGTCGCTGTCGCAAATTGAGATTGCAAGAAATAAAATTATGCAGTCATATAGCAAAGAGTGGACGCTTGAAGAAATGGCAAAAGCGGCAGGGTATTCTCCGAGCAGGTTTTCGGCGCTTTACACAAAGCGCTATGGATTGTCGCCCAAAGCAGATTTGCTTAAGGAACGGCTGAATATAGCAAAACAGATGCTTATTTACAGCCAGCTTTCTGTAGGAGAAACCGCACGGCAATGCGGGTTTCAGTCGCTTTATTATTTTTCAAACTATTTTAAAAAGAATGTTGGTCTTTCTCCTCGCGAGTTTGCAAAAAAGCACGGCGAAGATAATATCTTTTAATAACTCCTATATAAAAAGCCACCCGAGAGGGTGGCTTTTTAATTTTGTTTTTTATATGCATAAAACAAGATTGACTGACAAAAATAGAAAAAGATGATAAATGCTTTTTAAAAAGGAGCAGTCAAAATGAAAATATTAAACACAAAAAGCGGGAAATTCGGGCATTTTATGCGTAAAAACGGCGCCTTTTTTGTGCTTGCGTTAGTCATAGCGGCAACCTGCGTTGCAATTTATGCGGGCGCCAGCCAAATGCGCGGCGGACTTTTTAAGGATAACAGTTCCGAAATAAATTTAAGCGGAGATGATTCAAATTGGGAAAACTCGCAAAGCATTCAGCAGACAGAGGCGCCCAGCTCCTCTTCCTCGCAGTTGTCGCAGCAGGCGCAGTCGTCGTCATCGTCAAAGCAGTCCGGCTCATCAGAGGCTTCTGCACCGCAATTAAGCTCGGGCGCCTCGCAGGAGCAGTTGTTTCTCTTGCCTGTAGCAAACGGTGAGATCTTAAACAAGTATAGCGGCAATAAACCTGTAAAGAGCAAAACAATGGGTGACTGGCGGCTTCACACAGGTGTTGACTACGCGGCCGCCGAGGGAACTACCGTCAAAGCCTCTGGCGATGGAACGGTCTCGAAGGTCTACAGTGACGAAATGTGGGGAACTACCGTTGAGATCGAGCATGAGGGCTCAGTAGTTACCATTTACAGCTCCCTTGCCGATAATGTCTTTGTCAAAAAGGGACAAAAGGTCGAGTCGGGGCAGGCTATTGCTAAGGTTGGCAACACCGCTAAAGTAGAACTTTCGGAGGCCTCGCACCTGCATTTTGCCGTTAAAAAAGACGGGAAGTATGTAGACCCCGAGAGTATAATTACAAGACCCATCAAAAACTAATTGCCCTCAGCCGAGTTTTCGGGCGGAACAGGGGCAAAAAAGCTCCCCGAAATTTATTCGGGGAGCTTATTTTTTAGACTCTTGCGGATCAAGTATTTTTGCCTTGTTGCATCGCCGCCGCGAATGTGCCGCTCGGCGCGGTTTGTGTCCATAACGGCCTTTACCTTGCGGTATAAAATGGGGTCAATTTTCTTAAGCCGCTCGGAGATGTCTTTGTGAACGGTGGATTTGCTGATATGAAAAACCTTTGCCGCCGCCCTTACCGTTGCCCCTGTTTTTATTATGTACTCGCCCAGATCTACCGCACGCTCTAAACCCATCTTTCTCATACAATCAACTCCTAAACATTACTTAATTGTATGATGAAAGTTTTTCCATTATGTTATTTAAGGAGATTTTATCTATGCAAACCGAAGCGAAACGAAAAAAGCTGTTCCTGCTTATAACGGGGGCACTTTGCGGCTTTTTAAATGGCTTTTTCGGCGCTGGCGGTGGTACGGTTGCCGTTCCTATGCTGCGCCGTGCAGGTCTTAGCGAAAAAGAGTCGCACGCCACCTCGGTCGCGGTGATCTTAGCGGTCACGGCGGTGAGCGCCGCATTTTATCTTATAAGAGGAAGCGTTGCGATCTCTGACGCACTTGGCTATGTTTATACCGGCGTTTTCGGGGCGGCGCTCGGCGCATATATTTTGAAGAAAATATCGGTTGTGTGGCTCAAACGAATTTTCGGCGCTCTTATTATGGCGGCGAGTATGAGGATGTTTTTAAGATGAACGGATTTTTAATGGCGGTGGTCGGTTTTTTTGCGGCGGTGATCGGCTCAATGGGGCTTGGCGGCGGTGGAATACTGCTTTTATACATCTCGGCATTTACTGATATACCGCAACTAAAAGCGCAGGGAATAAACCTGATATTTTTTCTGCCGATTGGCGCAGTTTCGCTCTTTTTCCACATAAAAAACCGCCTTGTCGATAAAAAGGCGGCTCTGCTAACTGTTATGACTGCCGTTCCCACAGCGGTTTTGGGTGCATTTCTGGCATCAGCAGTAAGCCAAAATCTACTGCGAAAAGGACTTGCCGTTTTTCTCTTTTTCCTCGGCGCCCGCGAACTCATCGGCTCGTTTAAAAAGAAAGGCGGCAAGCGAAATAAGACATAATATATGTTAATGTTAATTTGTAGGGAACGGCCTGCGTGCCGTTCCTTCGAGTAAATTAACACATCGAAACGGAACGACACATAGGTCGTTCCCTACTTAGTTTCAAAAACATATTATATAAAAAGGTTTTGCGAAAGCAAAACCTTTGTTACATATTACCTTTTACTTCTTACCTCAAAAAAAGCGCCCATAGCTTTCGCTATGGGCGCTTTTTTATTTAGATTTCGGGTATCTTTCTTTTTGGTCGGTTTCTCCAAGCAAATAATCAACACTCGTATTGTAATAGCGAGCAAGCTTTATAAGAACGGCAGAGGGAATGTCATTTTCACCCGTTTCGTACTTTGAATATCCTGTCTGCGACATACCTAAGTATTTTGCAATCTGGGTTTGGTTAAGGTCGCGATCCTCTCTCAAATCACGTATTCTTTGATACATTGTTTTAACCCCTTACTTCTTATATTAAAAACCGCCCATAGCTTTCGCTATGGGCGCGTGCTTTTGTTGCCCGCCTTGCCGTCTTACAACGATATAAAACCCGTTTTCATAAGAAAAGGGACGGTATAGCCACGAGGCAGGTTCACGCTCCCTTCGTCCGCCGAGGCGGGAGGTCTGCAATCCGCTGCCAAAGAAGCTTTCCTAATTATATAAGTGTTGGATTATAATAGAAGTAATGTTTCAAACAAGGCAGAAAAAGTTTTTTATTTCTCTTCGTCTTCGGGATAGAGGAACTCAAATTCGTCAGAAAGGCGCTCTACGAAAATAGCGGCAATTCTGTCAAACTCCTCTTCGCTCTCGATGTGCATAAAGCTCTCATCGGGATCGTCGCGGTCGATCTTCATAATGATAAGCTCACCGTCGCTGTTGATGTAGTCCTCAGAGTTTGCGGCGGTGGGGAATATGGCGATGTAGTGCTCGCCGTCCTCGGTATCAAGTTCGTCTAAAAGTTCAAATTCATGCTCGTTTCCGTCCTCATCAATAAGATTGAGGATCTCGGGGCCAAAGTTTGTTTCCATTTCGTTAGACATATCTTTAACTTCCTTTCGGCTTTTGTGTCTTTTTTCTTACCCTTATTTTACAATATAACCGCTTTTAAGTCAACTACAAATTGTTTCCTGTGTCTTTTTTAGAGCGCAAAATCGTCTTTTTTGCGACATAAAGCCGCAGTTTAAGCCATTTTGCGCCCGCCAAACAAGCCGTTTTATACAAATTGAATAGAAAAATTAAAAAAAGTTGAAAAAAACTGTTGACAATTTAAAATAGATGTGATATTATATAGTCGAAGAGAGAAAGAGATTAAAAAAAGAAAGTAAAAAGAGTGAAGGAGGAGAGTCCGATGGTAATCAAATCGAACGCTCTGAGAGATTGGAGACTTAAGAAAATCTAAAGAAACGGAGATAGTCCAATGTACTAGTCACTTTTTTGAAAATAAGGAAAGAGGTGAGTCCAAAGTTCTACTAAACTTTAGGTAATCCCCCGATATAAAATAGATAATAAAAAATTTAATATATAAAATAAAAGCCGATGGTGAAAGCATCGGCTTTTTGTTTTGCTGTTGTTTTGTTATTGTTTCAGCGCGGTCATAAGCGCTGTCAGATCTCCCGAAAGAGCCGCTAAGATTGCGGCATAAACGAGGGTAGGGTTTGTTAAAAAGCCGTCACGTGCCATCTCAGCCTGCAGGCGCTCGGGGAAGTAGAGCTGCAGCTTGCAAAGCGGCTGTGGCTCACCGGGAACCTCGAGGGTAAGGTTGTAGCCGCCACCCTCGGCTGCGGTAACCTCAACGTTATTTTCCTCTGCATTTTGCTTAAAGGTCAAGACCTTTATTGCCGCCGCAACAACGCGGCTTTTTAGCGACATAGCAAGGGAAGACTCTAGGTCGACAACAAGCGCGGCGCCGTTTTTGGAGATCTGATAAAATTCCTCTTCGCTGTCAGAAACGAACTTTTCAACCTGACCGCCTTTTACAAGCTCGGCCATAGCGCTCTCATATTCAAAGTAATTAACAAGCTGCTCTGACATCATAACATTGAGCAGATCCTCGGCAGAGATAGGCTTGTTTAAGCTATTTAAAAGATAGCAGAGCATAACCTTGATGTCAAAAATCGTGGCGGGGCCGCCCTTTTTAACATTCTGCATAAACGGTTTGCGACGCTCCATAAAAAACTCCTTAACTGCAAATTAAAGAGCAAGGCGCATCTGCCTTGCCCTCTGTAATTTATAATACCATTTTTGTCCCCGTGTGTCAACTTATCAGTCGGCGTTTTTCTCTTTTATCGGCTTTTTTAAAATGTCAAATCTCACAAAGGCGATAAGCAGAGAAATGAGAACAAAGGTGTCCGATATAATGCCCGAATACGACGCGTTTGCTATGTTGTAAATTAAGAAAAGTGAGTTGTTGGGAATGGTGAAAATTCGGGTGGTGCGTGGGCGGTTGGACCAAAGAGCCACCGAGTTAAAGGTAAAGGCAACGGTGGGAACTATGCTCAGTAGATTTTGGTATGTAAAAAAGGTCGACACTGCCGAAAGCACTACAAAGAAAATGGGTAGCGCAGGGTGCGAAGCCCATTTGTGCTTTCCCCTGTAGGAAAAGCAGAGCGCCCGCAAAACGCTGAGCAGGTTTGTGACCGCGCCAGCATAAGCGCCGAGCAAAAAGTAATGCAGGGTGAAGAATGCGCCCGAGAAAAACTGCATTGTAAGTATCTTTTTGCGCTCGTTGAATTGATAAGACAGAACATTTATTAATAGCGCCACCATACCGACTATCTGAGCGGTAAGGTTTTCGGTAAAGCTCGCGATAAATGAATCCAAAATAACCTGCATAAAAATACCTCAATTATTTTTTGTCTTGAAGCTTTAAAATATCAAACCTCACAACCGCAATAAGCAGCGAGCATATTGCGATAAGCTCGGTTACAACGCCCGAATAGGAGGTGGATACAAAGTTGTAGATAATAAAAAGCACCGAGGAGGACATAAAGAAAATTCGGGAAATGCGGGGATTCTGCGTCCAGAGGGCGATGCCTGTGCAGGTAAATGCAACGGCGGGCAACAGGCTTAAAGCTCCTTGCCATGTAAATACCGCAATAACAAAGCCCGAGGCCGAGAAAAGAATGGGCCAGAAAGCGACCGACGACCACTTGTACTTTCCCTTGTAGTAAAAAACAGCGGCACGGATAACGCCGATAACGTTGATTATTCCGCCCGTAGCTGCGCCGAGCATAAGGTAATGAATAGAAAAGAATATTCCCGAGAAAAACTGCAGAAAAACGATGTGCTTTCTGTCATTAAACTGATAGGAAATAATGATTATTAAAAGAGCGGCAACTCCAACAAGCTGTGCCGGGAGATTGTCAAAAAACGGGTCAATAAATGCTTTTAATATTTCGGGCATAACTTTTCTCCTTAATTTTTTTCGCAAGTTTGATTATAAGTCTAAAGCCTTTTTTTGTCAACAAAAAAGAAGACCGAAAGGTCTTCTTTTTGTTTTTTATTCATCTGTGTTTTCAGTTTTTTCGGTAGGCTCTGTGGTTTCGGCCTAAGCCTCAATATCTTCTTTCAAAATTTTAGGCTCTACAAAGCCCTTTTCCATAAGTGCGAGAAACTCCTCTTGATCCATCTTTTCGTGCTCGAGCAGGTATTCTGCAATGAGCTTAAGCTGGCCTAAGTGCTCGCTCAAGATAGATATCGCCTTTGCATAAGACTCGTCAATAATAGCGCGGACCTCTTTGTCTATCTCAAACGCGATGGTTTCAGAATATCCGCGCGACTGAGAAATGTTTCTGCCGAGGAAGACTTCACCGTCCTCATCGTGTCCGTAAACCATATTGCCGAGCTTTTCAGAGAAGCCGTACTTGGTAACCATAGCCTTAGCAATAGCGGTTGCGCGCTCCATATCGTTAGAAGCGCCTGTGCAAATATCGTCCTGAGTAAGCGCTTCAGAAGCTCTGCCGCCCAGCAATCCTACAATGGTCTCGCGCATCTCGGTGCGGGACATATGGGTCTTGTCCTGCTCGGGAAGCGACATGGTAAAGCCAGCCGCCATACCTCTAGGGATAATTGAAATGTGGTGAACAGGGTCTTGAGTTTCGAGATAGTACATACAAACTGCGTGGCCTGCCTCGTGATAGGCAGTGATGCGGTTGTCCTTCTCGGTTGTTTTGCGGCTCTTTTTCTCGGTGCCTGCAACAACCTTGATGGTAGCTTCCTCAATATCAGCCTCGGTGATAGCCTTGCGGTCCTTGCGCGCGGCGAGAAGCGCCGCCTCGTTCATAAGGTTTTCAAGGTCTGCGCCTGTAAAGCCTGTGGTGGAGCGGGCAATCACCTTAAGGTCAACGTCGGGAGAAAGCGGCTTGCCGCGTGAGTGAACTTTAAGGATCTCCTCACGGCCCACAACGTCGGGGTAACCTACAACTATCTCTCTGTCAAATCTGCCCGGTCTTAAGAGGGCAGGGTCAAGAATATCGCGGCGGTTTGTAGCGGCGATAACGATAACGCCCTCGTTCATTCCAAAGCCGTCCATCTCAACTAAGAGCTGGTTTAAGGTCTGCTCGCGCTCGTCGTGTCCGCCGCCGAGGCCTGCGCCTCTGTGACGGCCGACAGCGTCAATTTCATCTATAAAAACAATGCTGGGGGAATTCTTTTTAGCCTGCTCAAAAAGGTCGCGGACTCGCGATGCGCCGACACCGACGAACATCTCAACAAAGTCAGAGCCCGAAATAGAGAAGAAGGGAACTCCTGCCTCGCCCGCAACTGCTCTGGCAAGAAGGGTCTTACCCGTTCCCGGAGGTCCCATAAGAAGAACGCCCTTGGGAATTCTTGCGCCGAGGTCGTTAAACTTCTTGGGCGATTTGAGAAAGTCAACTATTTCTGCAAGCTCTGCCTTTTCCTCGTCAGCACCTGCAACGTCTTTGAAGGTGGTGTGTCTGCCGTTTTTGTCGTTAGCGATTTTGGCCTTGCCGAAGGAGGACATTTTTCCTCCGCCCATACCGCCATCCTGCATTTTTCTGAAAATTACAAAGTAGAACACGGCTACCGAGCCTATTAGCAGAAGCGGGGTTACAAGCGAGAGCCACCAGGGAGCAGGGTCTGCGGGCTTGTGGTCGACCCTTATTCTGTCCTCGAGAGCCTTGCCCTCGTTGTACTTTTCAACATAGGGGTCGATCTCCTCTAAAAAGAGGGTGATACTGGGCAGGGTGTAGTTTACCTTTTCGCCGAGCTTTTGGTCCTTTTCCCTTAGGGTTATGGTAACCTTGTTGTTGTTGAAATTAACGGTGTATTCCTTTACCTTGTTGTCCTCGAACAGAGCAATAACCTGGTCGTATTTAAGCGATTCTGCCTTGGGCATAAGCTCCCAGGTGCCCCAGACAACAAGTAAAATTGCTGCAGCCGTAAGGATGTAGCTGATTATGCTGCGTTTTTTCATCAGCAGATTACCTCCGTGTTATTTTGTGTATACTTCGGGCTTTAAAACGCCAACAGCGGGGAAGTTGCGATACGCTTCGTCATAGTCAAGCCCGTACCCGACAACAAACTCGTCAGGAATATCAAAGCAGAAATAATCCGCCTTTATCGGAGCCTTTCGTCTTGACGGCTTGTCAAGCAAGGTTGCGATTTTTATGCTCTTGGTTCCGCGAGCCTTTAAAAGCTCGGTGATGTACTGCAGGGTCATTCCGCTGTCAAGAATGTCCTCAACTATCAGAACGTCGTAGCCGTGAAGGTCTAGATCAAGGTCTTTTATGATCTTGACAACGCCCGAGGTTTTGGTGCCGCTGCCGTAACTCGAAACCGCCATAAAGTCGATCTTAGCGGGAATGGTAACGGCTCGCATAAGGTCAGCCATAAACACGACTGAGCCTTTCAGTACACTTACCATTAACAGATTTTTGCCCTTGTAGTCGCGGCTTATTTGCTCGCCGAGGGCGTTAACCTTTTCCTTAAGCTCTTCTTCGGTAACAAGAATCTTTAAAATGTCGTTTTTCATAAGTTGCTCTCCGTTTATTTTTCCAAGACCTCAATCAAGATAATGTTGCTGCTGTCTTTCTTGACCGCAACCGAGCGGTCAATTCCGACCCCCTCAGCCCAGAGCACTCTACTGCCCAGAGCCAACACAGGTATTATATCTCTTTTTTCGGCCTCGATTTTTGACTCATTAAAAAGTTTTTTTAAAGTTTTTGTAACATTTCTTGGAAAAAGGGTGATCTCGTCACCGATTCTTCTGTTTCTTATTACAAAACCGTCCTCTATTATATCACAGCATAAACAGTTTTTTAAGAGGTTTGTGGAATTTTTCTTTAAATTTTCAAACTCTTCATAATTTATAGCTTTGATATTAAGCCGCCTGTCGTCAGGCAGAGCGTGCTCGCCGAGGGAAAAGGCGTACTCAAAATCGCGTTTTTGCGGTTTTGAGGGCTTTTTTATTTCTATGCTGCCGCCGGAGCATTTTAAAACTCTGTCATCAGACACCGAGATGCAAAAGCTCTCGCTGCTGAGAGCGTCTAAAACCTCGTCGGTAAGCTTTTTTGTGACAACAACATTATTTTCCCTGCAAAACGCGGCTATTATACTGCGCCTAAGAGCAATATTTAATTTTGAAAGCTCGTCTTTTAAAAGAACGCCGTTTTTGTAGATTTTGTGGTAATGCTCGTCGCAAATCTCGCTAAAAAAGCTCTGCTGCTCGCGGGAAAGCTCTGTTAAATTCAAGACTGCCGACTCAAATGCGGGATTTATCTCTTTTAAAAGCGGAACTACCTTGTGCCGAATAAAATTGCGGCTGTAGGCGGTGTCGCTGTTGGTTTTGTCTGTTCTGAACCCCTGATTTAAATCAGCAAGATAGCCTTCTATCTGTTCCCTTGAGCATCTTATCAAGGGTCTTATAATGTTATCCCTTTTGGGCGCGATAGACGAGAGCGCCGCAGGGGATGCACCTCTTGCAATGTTAAAAATCAGAGTCTCAGCACAGTCGCCAAGGTTATGTGCGGTTGCGATTTTCGTGATCTTTCCAATAGAGCCGGCAGTTTCATTAAAGAAAGCATAGCGCACATCTCTGCCGCACTCCTCGAAGCCAATGCCCTTTTCTTTTGCAAGGGCAGAAACGTCGCACCTTTTAAGGTAAAAGGGGATAGCGTGCTTTTCGCAAAATGCTCGGACGAACTGCTCGTCGCGCTCGGCATCCTCGCCTCTGAGAAGGTGGTTTACGTGGCAGACCGAAATCGAAAGATCAAGCTCCTTTTGAATTTCCAAAAGAAAGCAGAGTAGCGCCATAGAGTCCGCCCCGCCCGAAACGGCGGCGATAACGCTGTCACCGTAGGAGAGCATATCGTAATCGCGAATGGTTTTAAGGGCAGTTTTATTCATTTTTTAAGTACCCAAGGGTTGAGAATTTGGTGTACTGTCCGTCCCAATGGAACTGGATAGTTCTGGTTTCGCCGTGTCTGTTCTTTGCAATGTCGCAGTTTACAATGTAGCTGACGCCCGCCTCATTCTGCTGGCCTTGAGCCTGCTCGCCGTTCTCGTTTTCGCGGTAGAGCATAAGAACAATGTCAGCATCCTGCTCGATAGAGCCCGATTCACGCAGGTCGGAAAGCATCGGCTTGGGGTTTTTCTCGGAAGCACGGCTCAGCTGCGAAAGAACGATTACAGGAACGTTTAAGTCCTTTGCGAGAATCTTCAAATCTCTCGTGATGGCCGAAACCTCAGTGGTACGGTTTTCAAATCTCTTTGCCGAGGTCATAAGCTGCAGATAGTCAACGATAACAAGGCCGAGATTGTCAACGCGCCTGAGCTTTGCACGCATATCGGCAATGTTGATGCTGGAGGTGTCGTCAACGTAAATTGATGATGAGGAAAGAACGCCCGAGGCTTCTGCAAGGTCGGTCCACTGATTGTCGTCAAGCTGACCTACTCTAAGCTGTGTGTTGGGAATCTTTGCGGCAGAGGAGAGCATACGCATAACAAGCTGCTCCTTTGACATTTCAAGGCTGAAAATGGCAACGCTCTTTCCCGAGCGCTCGCCAACGTGCGAAGCGATATTGAGCGCAAGGCTTGTCTTACCAACACCGGGACGGGCGGCAAGAATAATAAGGTCGGACTTGTTTAAGCCGTTTGTTGTCCTGTCAAGGTCAGAAAAGCCCGATGCAAGTCCCAAAAGACCGTCGTGGCTCTCGCGAGAGAGACGCTGTAGGTCGTCATATGTATTGATGATAACGTCGGCAATATGAACGAGCCCGCTCGAATCCTTGCCTTGACGAATTTCGAAGATCTGCTGCTCGGCGTGGTCAAGAAGCTCCTTTGCCTCAAGTCCCTCGGTAGCTTCGCGGCGGATATTTCCCGAAACTGTTATGAGCCTACGGATGTAGTAGCGCTCACGAACTATCTTTGCATATTCGTCAACGTTTTTGGTGGTGGGAACTATCTGAACGAGCTGGGTGAGATAGAGCTTTGCCTGCTCGTCGCTTTCAAAGATCTTTTCTGTTCGAACTCTGCCCAAGACCGTGATAAAGTCCATAGTTTCTCCCGCCGAGAACATAGAGAGCATAAGAGAAAAAAGCTCGCGGTGCTGCTCCTTGTAAAAGGCGTCGGCATTTAGGTATTCAAGAACAGTCGGCATACAGGAAGAATCGACTAAAAGCGCTCCTAAAACCGATTGCTCTGCCTCTAGATCAAAAGGCAGTTTTTCAAAACTTTCGGTGTAAGCATCCATTTTTTGTTCCTCCGTTTTATATTCTGAAAATGTTTTTGGTAAAATTGTAAAGTTTTTTAAATTCCTCTCGCCTTAGCAGAGGAAAGCTTTCGCCTAAAAGGAGCTTGCCGGCCCCATCATCGTAGGCGCAGGGGAGAACAAGCGCTCCGTCAGCCCTTACGGGTTTTAGTTTTAAGTCAGAGCCCTCAAAGAGCGCAATAACATAGACCCTCTCCTTTTTGACCCCGTCGTAAAAAGCGACGCTCTGCGCGTAGGCGGCAAGCTTTTTAAGTAGCTCGTCGCTCTGCGCCTCACTCTTTAAAACAAAGCAGAAAAGGCGCGCATCACCTAAGGGGCGGGAGGGCGCAGTAAACATTCGAAAGCTTTTCTTGGCTATCGAAATGTATTCACTTTTTTGAAACTGCCTTTCCAAAGCGGATAAGTAGCTCTGCTTTTCCATACTAAAACCAGCCTTTATTCTGTAACTATAACCTTAAGATTTGCTGTAACTCCCGAATGAAGTTTAACGGGAACGGTGTATGTTCCGAAAGCCTTTATGTCGCTGTCAAGAACTATCTTCTTTTTGTCAACGTCGAGCTTGAGTGCGTTTTTAATTTCGGCGGCGATTTCCTTAGAGGTAACCGAGCCGAAAAGTCTGCCGCCACTTCCTGCCTTGGCCTTAATGGTAACAGATGACGCGTCAAGAACCTTTTTGGCAGCCTCTGCAGCGTCCTTAAGCACCTTTTCGTGATGCGCTTTACTTGATGCGGCGTTGTTATATTCGTTCATTGCCTGAGCGTTAGCTTCAACGGCAAGCCCTTTCGGAAAAAGGAAGTTTCTTGCGTATCCGTCAGAAACATTTATGATCTCGCCTTTTTTTCCGTTTCCTTTAACATCTGCTTTTAAAATAACCTTCATTTTTATGTCTCCTTATTTATTTTCTTCAAAGTATTCGTCTATAGCGCCGATAAGCTTTTCCTTAACCTCTAAGCAGCTTTCTGCCTTTATCTGTGCGCCTGCCATGGTCAAGTGTCCGCCGCCGCCCATTTTTTCCATAATGAGCTGAACGTTAACATCGCCAAAGGAGCGGGCAGAAATAGAAACAACTCCGTCGCGCCGATACATAACAAAGGATGCCGAAACTTCCTTTATGTGCATTAGCTCGTCAGCCGTTTGGGGAACAGCTAAAAGCAGCTCCTGCGTAAATTCATCTTGATAAGAAATGGCACAGCCGTTTATTATCTCGCAGCTTGATATAAGTTTTGCCTTCTGGTGATATGTTTCGATAGAGCTTGCAAACCAGCCGTTTACCCGAACCAAGTCTGCTCCCGAGCGGCGAAGATATGCCGCCGCCTCAAAGGTACGAACGCCCGATTTTATGATAAAGTTCTTGGTGTCAAGCATAATTCCCGATAAGAGCGCCTCGGCTTCAAGTCGAGAGATGGAAGTCCCGTCATTAAAATATTGAATCAGCTCGGTAACCATTTCACAGGTCGAGGATGCGCTCGGCTCGTGGTAGAAGATAACCGCTTTGTCAATGTGGTTGACCATCTTTCTGTGGTGGTCTATAACAACGACCTGCCCTGCCTTTGAAAGAAGCTCGGGACATTCTGTTATCTCGGGGTTGTGTGTGTCAACAACAATGAGAAGTGTGTTTGCCCCGACCGCGTCCTTAGACTGCTCGGGCGATATAAGCACGCCGCTGTAGCCGCCCTTTTCAAGTTGGGTGATAAGTTCTTTTGAAAGGTTTGCCTCGCGGTTTATGCAGATATGAACGGGCTTTGAAAGGGAAGAAACCGCTTTATAAAGACCAACTGCGGCGCCAAGGCAGTCAAAGTCTGCCATCTTGTGTCCCATAATAACAACATTGTCGCACTCGCCGATAAGCTCGCAGAGAGCCGAGGCGATCATTCGCGAGCGGACCTTCGCTCGCTTTTCAACGCCCTTTGAAAGACCGCCGAAAAACTCATATCCGTGGGCACTTTTTACCGCAACTTGATCTCCGCCGCGTCCAAGCGCCATGTCAAGCGCTTGGCGGGCCATCAGATCAGAGGACAAGAGGTCGTCCGAGTCCTTACCGATGCCGATGGAGAGGGTTGCATAAATGTGCCCGCTGGAAATTGACTTGCGGATCCTGTCAAGAAAGCTGAATTTATCACGAATAAGCTCCTCGAGCTTTTTGTTTTCTATAACGGCAACAAATCGGTCCTTTTCGGTCTTTCTTAAAATGCCGTTTGCCTCTGCAACAAAGACCTTTTCGAGTATTGCCTCGATTCTGCTTGTAACAAAGTTTTTCTGGCTTCCGTCTACGCCGCTTAAGAGCTCGTCGTAGTTGTCGATAGCGATCTGAATAACCGAAGGTTTTTTAGCGTGGAATTTTTCGCTGTCGCTCTTAAGAGCGGTGTCGTCAACAAGATATAAAAGCTTAAAGCCCTGCTTTGCGCCCTTAAGCTCGCTTTCAAAGGCGGTGAACTTTTTATCTCTGAAAATAAGGGAGTTTTTGTCCTTTTCAGCGCACAAAAACTGCTCGTAGAATTTTTTGCCGAGATGATTTTCTCCGCCCAGCACCTCGAGTGAGAAGATGGAATTATACCAAACTATCTCGCCGTCGCCGCCCAGCAGGCAGATCGGCATAGGAATATTCTCAAGCGACTCCTTACTTTCGGGAGAAAGCTTGTTTTCGAGCTCTGCAAAAAGGGAAAACGCCTCTTTTTTGAGCACTGACCAGAAAATGAGGAGAGTTATTAAAAATATAAGCGTTACCAAAAGCTCGATTACAGTGATCTGCAGGTTAAAGAACGCCGACACCGCAGAAAAGGCAAGAGCTAACAGAAACAAACCTATTACAGCTGTTTTAAAAAAGTTTTTTCTGTTTTTCATAGTGTCAGCCTCCTGATGCTAATTTTACGCGTTTATGATGATAGGCAATATCATCGGGTGGCGCTTGGTCTTCTGAAATACAAAGGATGCAAGCGAGTCCTTAACAGTTGTTTTGAGCCTCGGCCAGTCAACGCCGTAGCCGGTGCGAAGTGCGCTTTCAAGCGCAGTTTTTGTAATCTCTCTGGCCTGCTCCATAAGCTCCTCGGACTCTCTTACGTAAACAAAGCCTCTTGAAATAATGTCGGGGCCCGAAACAAGCTTGCCCGTCGAGCTTACCGCTGCGGCAACTATAATAAGTCCGTCCTGCGCAAGATGCTTTCTGTCGCGAAGAACGATAGAGCCAACGTCTCCGACTCCGAGCCCGTCAACAAGCACCTTGCCTGCTTGAACGGTTTCTTTAAACTGCATAGTCTCGCCGTCGGTTTCAATAACCTTGCCGAGATCTGAGATTATAATGTGGTTTTTTTCGATGCCCATACTTTCGCCAATGAGGGCGTTTTTGCAAAGGTGCTTGTATTCGCCGTGAACGGGAATGTAGTACTTGGGCTTAACAAGACCAAGCATGAGCTGAAGCTCGCTCTTGCAGGCGTGTCCCGAAACGTGCACCTCGTACATCTTTTCGTAGATGACCTCTGCACCAAGCTTCATAAGGTCGTTTATAACTCTGCCGACCAGCTTCTCATTTCCCGGTATGGGTGTTGCAGATATGATGATAAAGTCGTTTGAGTTAACATTAACCTGACGATGCTCGCCCGCTGCCATTCGGCTTAGTGCCGACATAGGCTCGCCCTGACTTCCTGTGGTGACGATAACCATTTCGTCTGCCCTAAGGCGACCTGCACTGTCAATATCAACAAGAATGTTTTCGGGAACTGTAAGGTAGCCTAAGTTTATAGCGGTCTCAACGACGCTTACCATACTTCTGCCCGAAACGGCAACCTTTCTATTAAACTTTACCGCAACATCAATGATCTGCTGAATGCGGTGAATGTTTGATGCAAAGGTTGCAATTATAATGCGCCTTCCTTCTGCACGCTGGAAAAGCGGCTCAAAGGATTCGCCGACGTTTCGCTCGCTGGCGGTGTATCCGGGGCGCTCGGCGTTTGTCGAGTCAGCCATAAGGGCCAAAACTCCCTCGCTGCCGAGGCTTGCAAAGCGGGCAAGATCTATCATTCCGCCCTGAATGGGTGTGTAGTCAATTTTAAAGTCGCCTGTGTGAACAACTGTGCCGACGGGGGATTTTATCGCAAAACCGACCGCATCGGGAATAGAGTGGTTAACGTGGATAAATTCAACAGAAAACTGACCGAGCTTTATAACAGAGCCGGGGTTTACTGTATTAAGCTGTGCCGAGCCAAGCAGTCTGTGCTCAGCGAGCTTGTTTTCAACAAGGCCAAGGGTCAGTCTTGTCGCATATATCGGAACGTTGATGGATTTTAAAAGGTAGGGCAGAGCACCGATATGGTCCTCATGTCCGTGTGTTAAAATAACGCCCCTTATCTTGTCGGCGTTTTTGGTAAGATAGGTGAAGTCGGGAAGAACAACGTCAATTCCCAGCATTTCGTCGTCGGGGAATGCAATGCCGCAGTCAAGAACTATCATATCGTTTTCGTACTCAAAAACCGTGATGTTCTTGCCTATCTCGTTAAGTCCGCCCAACATTATAATGCGCAGGGGAGAGGCAGGCTTTTTAGGCAGCGGCTTTCTCTCAGCAGGTTTTCTTTTAGCGGTTCTGTTTTGGGTCTGCGCCTTGGCCTTGGGCTTAGGCGCTGCCTTGCTCTTGGGCTTTTTATCAGCCTTTTTGGGAGCTTGAGCTGAGGCCTTTGTCTTGCCTGCAGCAGCCGCAGGTTTTTTAAAGGTCTTCTTTTTTCTGTGTATAGCCTTCTTTGGCGTATTATCTTGTTTGATTTCGGTTGTCAAAGTAAATATTACCTCCGTTTCTTTTTGGGGCAATAAGCTCTGCGGGAAACGCACAGCCGCAGTTTGTCTTTTGCCCTAATATGTAAAAAATCATAATAAAATACTTATGTAAAATTAGGCTTAAAAAGCCTTAAAAAGTTACAGTAACCCACATTAACCCAATTATTAGATTATTATACTATAAAAAGAGATATTAGTCAAGAAGTCATCACCTAAAAATACACAATAGAATAATTGCCGAAAACGCCGCTAATATTCAAAAAGCCCCGACGAATTTTCGTCGGGGCTTTTCTTTATTCTAACCAGATTTTTTTGTCGTTTGCGCAGTCAACTATCTGCCTTATTGCAAGGTCCTCGTCAGAGGTGATGAGGGAAAGAATAGCGTCTTGTCCTTCTTTTGAGAGGAATGGGGCGGTAATGCGCCTAAATTTATCGCAAAGCCAGGAAACAGAAATGTTTTCCTTAGCCTCGCCCCTCGGCTCGCACTCTCCTGAAATAAGAAGCCTGCCGTCCTTTGTGAGTATCTCGGCGCGACAGATTCGCCTTGCGGGAAACTCGGCGTCGAGCTTCTGGTCGGTTTCAAAGGAGAGGCGGCGCATCATGGCGAGGGTCTTTTCATCGCTTAAAGCCTCTTTTCTAACCTGCGAAATGCCGAAATCTCCGTAAACCACCGCCGAGGCAACGGGGTAGGCTATGTTGTACTGTGCCTCGTCAACGGTTTTGGGCTCTATCTTTGAAAGGCGGGTGGCTCGGTTAAAGGTCTTTATGGTGATGTGCTCGATGTCGGTGTAATTTAAGCCGTTTTGCCGCATTAAAGAGGTGCAGGCATCTATTGCGGGATGCGCCCAGCGGCAGCAGGGATAGGGCTTGAAATAAAGGTCCATAACCTCGTATTTTTCACCTAAATCGTCAAGATAATGGCGGTATTCGTCTGATTCAAGGAGATTCTTGTTGCCCTCAAAGCCGCAAAGCGCCTCGGTGATTGCAAGTGCACCAACCATAACGCCGAAAGGTACGCCGTCCTTGTTCATTGAGGGGTATTCAACGCTTCTTATCCCGGGAACGAGAGGGGCGTTAAACTCGGCAATCGAGAGGACATTGTTTAGCTGTTCTTTTGAAAAACCGTAGATCCTGCCAACGCCCGCCGCAACTCCGACTGCGCCAAAGGTTCCGCTCGAGTGAGCGTAGTTGTAGTAATCCATAATGGCGGCGCCGCTTCTGATCGAGGTTTCGTAGGCGGCGAGCATAGCCTCCAAAAATTCATTTCTTGAAATGTTTTTCTCGTATGCGGCGGCTAAAACCGCACCCACAAAAGAGGTGCCGGGGTGGGCGCGGGTCATATTGTGTCCATCGTCGATGTCGTAGGCGTTGCTGCTGTGTCCCATAGCGGCGCAGGCCCCCATAAAATCGAATCTTTTGTCAGAACCAACAACCGCAATGTCACCCTCTTTGTAAACCCTTTCTGCAAGGCGCACTCCCGCCTCAAATTGCTCGCTTTGGCTGCCGCAAATAAGCGCTCCCATAAGATCGACAAAACAGCCTTTAAGACGATTTTTAACCTCATTGGGAAGCTTTTCCCACTTTATGTTTAAAATGAAATTTTCAAGCCTGTAATCTGTTTTAAAATTCATAGCTTTTCTCCTTTTTCAGAGCTTAAAAACATAATAACACCTAAAGCGCAAAAAAGCAAATAAAAAAGCCGAGTGTTACTCGGCTTTTTTATTTTTGAAAACGAATATGTTGCAGGTAAAATAGTTTAGCGCAACCTCTACAGTGACGCCCATCATTTTTGCGAGCTGGTGGTCGAGCTCAACGTTGTTGATGATGAGATACATAATATAGGTCGAGATAAAAAACGAAACAAATCGTATGCCGAAAAACACGGCGATTTCTTTAAGCAGCGCCCCAAAGCTCTGCGAGGTGGATCTAAAAACAAATCGGCGGTTCACATAAAAGGAATAGATGTTTGCTGCAAGCCATGCCGCCGCGTTTACTATCTGCCACCATTGCAAAGATAGGAAAACTTTATTGGGGTCGCGCACAAGTTCTGTTCCAAAAAAGAATATTCCAAAGTTAATAATGCCTGTGCCTATTCCAAAAAGCGCGTACTTAATGGGAATTTCAAAACGCTTATATAGTCTGTAAAGAGCATTTTGTTTTTTCATAAGGCCTCCCGACTTAAATTTGCCGTGTATTAAACCTTGTCGTTATTTTGTTTTTCAAGATCCTTGTTGTCAGCTTTTGAAGAGGTTGAGCTGTTATCTTTAGGGAGCCTATTCTCATTCGACTCTTCTGAAGAAGTTTCTGTTTCTGAAGTTGTGACGTTATCTTCCTCATCATCGCTTTTGTCAGGTAAAGTCTCTTCCGACGAAGTCTTTTCGGATGATGTTTTTTCGGATGATGTTTTTTCGGATGATGTTTTTTCAGACGATGTTTTTCCGGATGATGTTTTTTCAGACGATGTTTTTCCGGATGATGCCTTTTCGGACGAAGACGATTCATCCAATGAAGTGTCTGATGATGCCAATCCGCTCTCGGTTTCAGAGGAAGCCTCTTCTGATGTACTGAGTCCGCTGCCTGTTTCGCTGCTTAAATCAGACGAACTTGGCTCAGATGATGCAATGTTGCTGGGGATAGAGATTTCGGGCATCGAAACGGTAGAGGAGTTATTATTGTGAACAACAGGGGGAGTAATTGCGCCGATTTCGGTAAAATATCCGCTACTTACGATCGGGTGGGTGAGAATGTAGTCGAAAACAGCGGTGTATCCGTCGCGACTCAAATGTATTCCGTCACCCGAATACTGTGTAAGCAGATATCCGTTCTCATCAGTAAGCTTTTCATAGGTGTAAAGGAAATAGCAGTCATTGTTTTCTGCAAGGGTATAAAGCTTCTGGTTTGCATAGGCAATGTATTTGTTGTAGTCGGGTTTTCCGTTGTTGTTTGCCCAGTACTGCGCTACGGGGAATATCGACTGAATTATGATCTTGCTGTCGGGCGTTGCCGCCTTTATTTTGTTTATAAGCTCCTCGTATTGATCGTAGAAGGAGTCTTGCTTGTAGTTGTAGATGGCGTTAATTCCAAGGGTTACTATAACCTTGCCGGGCTTTGCCATTTTAAGCGCCTCAAAAATTGTGTAGCTCTGGGTTTTTGAGGTATAAACACAGCTCGAGGAAAGTGCCGTTCCTTGATGCAGACCGATCTTTGCAAAAACGTGGTCGAAGGTCAGATATTTGTAGGATGCAATTCCGTAGCTTATTGAGTCGCCGACAAAAACGGTGTCATCAAAATAATCCCATTCTTCCTTTTCGCTCGACTCGGGAATAGCACCGCTGATGCTCGCTGAGGTTCCAACCGGTGCAAAGCCGCCGAAGATGTTTTCGGCGTGCCAGTCCCATCCGCTTAAGAAAATTGCAAGGCTTAGCATTGCAACAAACAGGGCGCAGACAACTATCGTTATTATATTTTTTACCTTTTGTTCTTCTCTTTTCTTGTTTGAAGAAACGTTACTCATACCATTCATCTCTCGCTTAAAAAGTATCTTTAAATTTTAGTTTAACACAAACCGTCGAAATATGCAAATGCTGACGGAGAAATTTACAATTTATACAATAAATCCGCCGCCCAAAACTGCATCTCCAACGTAGAAAACCGCTGACTGCCCGGGCGCCGCCGCTTTGACAGGCAGGTCGAACAAAACCTCGGCATAGCCGTCCTCAAGGGGCGCGATAACCGCGCTCTCAGCCCTTGCGGCTGAACGAATTTTGACCTCTGCTCTTAGCGGCTCGCTTATGCTTTCTTTTAACATATAAACGCAGTCGCGCACAAGAATTTTGTCAGTGAATTGACCGCCGTTGTAGGCAAGGTATATGCGGTTTGTTTCGGCGTCGATCTTTTTGATGAAAACGGGCTGTCCAAGCGCGATTCCAAGCCCTTTTCGCTGGCCTACAGTGTAGTGAATAATGCCCTTGTGCCGTCCTGCAATTTTTCCATCGGGAGAGATAAAATCACCCTCG
Source organism: Oscillospiraceae bacterium (assembly GCA_017461245.1). GTDB lineage: Bacteria > Bacillota > Clostridia > Oscillospirales > Ruminococcaceae > SIG578. The sequence continues at coordinate 130,945 of JAFTYW010000008.1, read as the reverse complement.
GGAGAGGCTATTGACTGTGCCTTTATATATGCGGCGTAGTCATTATCGGGAATAAAGCAGTTTTCCTGACTGTCGGGCGCGTCGGCAGAGGATAGCGAAAGGTCGCGAGCTGTCTTGCGAACGTAATCCTTTTCCAATACGCCCAAAGGCAGTAAGAGCCTCGATAAAACCTCCTGCCCAAGCCTGTAAAGCATATAGGACTGGTCACGCTCTATAGAGTCGGATCTCTTAACAAAATAACGACCATTCTCATAACCGATTTTCGCATAATGCCCTGTTGCAATCTTATCACAGTTCTGCTCGTTTGCTGTCTTTAAAAGGTGATAAAATTTTACACGCGGATTGCAGATAACGCAGGGGTTTGGAGTGCGCGCGTTCACATAATCGTCTATAAAAGGGTCAATTACATTTTCTTTAAATTCTTTTTTTAGATCCAAAACGGTGAGGGGAATGTCAAAGCTGTCGGCAACGGCTTTTGCCGCTTCTACAGTGTCGCCGTGTGCATCAGACATCCGCATAACAACGGCCTTTACCTCATACCCGTCTCTTTTGAGTAGCTCGGCGCAAACCGACGAGTCGACCCCGCCCGAAAGCGCCAGCATAACAGTTTTTTTATCAGACATATATAAACCTACTTTAAGTTTTGGTAAAATGAAACGGCAAGCGCGTCACACCGCTCGTTGTAAGGATGCCCTGCATGCCCCTTGACCCACACAAGTGTTACCGAGTGTCTGTCAAAAAGCTCAATGAGTTTTTCCCACAAGTCAGGGTTTAGAGCGGGCTTTTTGTCGGCCTTTCTCCAGCCGTTTTTCTGCCAAGAGCGCGCCCAGCCTTTTTCCATTCCGTCAACTAAGTACTTAGAGTCAGAATAAAGGGTAACTGCACAGGGCTCTTTTAGGGCAGAAAGTCCTTCTATTGCGGCGGTAAGCTCCATTCGGTTGTTGGTGGTCTGTCTTTCTCCGCCGCACAGTTCTTTTTCGATCGAACCGTATTTGAGTATCGCTCCCCAGCCGCCGGGGCCCGGGTTGCCGCTGCAGGCGCCGTCGGTATAAAGTTCAACCTTTTTCAAGCTCTCCGCCTCCTTTTTTGTGGTCTACTAATTTAGTATACAATATTTTTTTAAGCTTAACAAGAGCGTTTTTGAAAAACCGACAGAATATTGCCTGCAAAATTCTGCCAGAATAAATTTATGTGTTGACAAAGAAGCGATTTTGAAGGATAATATATATGAGTAACTCAAAGGAGATTTGGACTGTGAGAGTAATTGCAGGAGATAAAAAGGGCAGGCGGCTTGTAACGCCCGAGGGTCTGGACACGAGGCCCACCTCTGATAAGGTTAAAGAGGCGCTTTTTTCCATAATCCAGTTTGAGCTTGACGGGGCGCATTTTCTTGATCTGTTCGCGGGTAGCGGTCAGATGGGCATCGAGGCATTAAGCCGTGGAGCAGAAAAGGCGATTTTTGTCGATATGGGCAGAAAGCCCGTTGAGTGCATCCGCCAAAACCTCAAAGAACTCGGCCTTTCAGACAAAGCCGAGGTCCATATGCAGAGCGTGAGCGATTTTGTGAGCTTCTGCAGTAAGAAGTTTGACATTGTTTTTATGGACCCGCCTTATCGTGATGACCTGATTGTTCCGATTCTTGATAAGGTGGCTAAGATAACAAGCGAGAGCGGTGCTATCATCTGCGAAATCCCAAAGGGCGAGGCTTTGCCCGAGAGCGCAGGGGAGTTTGAGCTTCGCCGCCGCTATAGATACGGTAAGACTGAGCTTGCTCTCTACCGCGCAAAAAATACAGAAACCGAAATTTACTAACCAAAGGTGAAAGACAAAATGAATCTTGCAATCTGTCCGGGAAGCTTTGACCCCATAACCCGCGGCCACGTTGATATTATTCGCCGCGCCGCAAAGATTTTTGATAAGGTCATTGTTCTTGTTTTGACTAATCCTAATAAAAATCACACGTTTGATATTGATGAGCGCCGCGTTCTGATCGAAAAGGCGCTCGGAAAAAGCGATAATATTGAAATTGATTCCTACTGCGGCCTGCTTGCTGATTACGCAAAAAATGCGGGCGCAACCGCCATTGTCAAGGGACTTAGAGCAATGTCTGACTTCGAGTATGAATTTCAGATGGCTCTTACAAATAAAAAACTGTACCCGGGGCTCGAAACGGTGTTTTTAACATCGTCGGCAGAGAATATGTACTTAAGCTCGAGTATGGTGCGCCAGGTGGCTCTTTTTGGGGGAGATATATCGCCCTTTGTGCCGCCCGAGATTTTAGATGATGTTCATAATGTGCTTAAAAAATATAACAAAGGAGGAAACGAATAATGAATGTGGACGATATGGTAGATCTCTTAGACGATATGTTTGAGGACGCTGTGAAAATGCCGCTTACAGGCGGTAAATGCCTTATAGACTCGCAGAAGGCGAGGGATCTTATCGACGATATCCGTATGAATCTTCCGCAGGAAATTCGTCAAGCAAAGGCTATCGTTGCAGATAGGGGCGAGATCATCGCAATCGCTAAGCAGGAGGCGGAGGATATTATCCGCGTCGCTGAGGAAAGAGCAAAATCCATTGTCAATAAGGACGAGCTTGTTATTCAGGCTCAGAATCGCGCCAACGACATTCTTTCGCAGGCGCACCAGAAATCAAGAGAGGTTCGTCAAGGCGCAAGTGAATTTGCTGACGAGATATTAAAGAACGCCGAGGAGGTTCTGGTAAGAAGTGCAACCGAGATCAAGCAGACCAGAACTACCTTAAGAAACAAGAGGATGGGCGCACCTCAGGAATAAAACACAGCATGACACCTTCAAGTTTCTTGAAGGTGTCATTTTTTTATTGTGATATAGGGACAGGTGTTCTGACTGTATGATGAGGACTTTCTTTTGAGGAGAGGCTCCGCCGCAGGCGGTGGTGAGGTGTAGCCGCCGCGGGCGGCGTTATTTTTTACAATGCTCTTTACTTTCGCTCACGCCGCGAGGGCGCTCCCTTTCTTTCGTCAAAGAAAGGAAGCAAAGAAGACGTAAAAGGGAGAGGGTGTCCGCCCCTCTCCCTCGCCCGTCGAAAGCCAGGTTTTATCGTAATTGCGTTTCGCTGGTGTGTTTTAGTTGGTTTTATTTTTATATTTATGTTATCTCTGTTAGATACAAAGTAATTATGCAAAACGAGTTTTATAAAACAGAAAACGTCGTTTCGCCGTGCTCACTCTCTGGCGGCAAGGGGCAAGCCCTGTGACCCCTCTTACAGAGATATAAAGGAAAGGGTTGATTTCTTTTTTTTAAGGCAAAACAAAAAGGTCGGATTCAATTTGAATCCGACCTTTTTGTTATGCTAAGTCTTGTTTCTTTGCGTTAAAGATAACTCCTTTTTTGTAAAGCACAAAAACGGTTACACCGCCGCCGACTAATACAACGGCAATAAGAATCCAGAGCCATAAGAGCGATGCGCTGTTGTTGGCTGTTGTCTTAGTAACAAAGTAAAGGGATGTACGCTCGGTATCAAAGCTTAAGACGGCGTCGCTTGAAACGGTTGCCTTGCCTTCAAGAACTGCGCTGCCGCTTGCGGCAATGGAGTATACCTCGACCTCCTGTCCTGCAAATGCCTCATCAACATTGATTGTAATGGTTGCCTTTGCGGGAAGTGCACCGCTGTGCGCAAAGCTGATTGGGAAGAAGTCTTTGCTTTTGGCTGCGTTTTTAATGATGCTTTTGTGTCCCTCACTTACCTCGTCGCCGGTCAAAATAGTGGCATCAAAACTCTTTGCCTCATCGGGAGAAATTGCAATTTTTTCAAAGTTCCAGGTGTAGTCTTTAGCCTTTAAGACGAGGGGGATATTGTTGTTGATAGCTTCCTTAATAAAGTCGGAAACAACGAGGGTGTTTTCCGAAATGTTCACAGTCACAACAATGTCTTCTGCTTCGGTTTCGGCGATAACGCTGCTTGTATTCTGCTCGTTGTCGCCGACTGTGTTGCTGTTTGTGTTAAGCTCATCTTTGCTTGATGTGTTGCCGATAGGCTTACTGCTTACATTCTGCTCGACTCTGCTTGATGTAGTGCCTGAAGGTTTGCTACTTGTGCTATTTTCATTTTTGCTTGTGGTGTTATTTGCACCCTTACTGCTTGTGCTTTGGTTATTTTTGCTTGAGGTGCTGTTTGTGGGCTTGTTACTTGTACCTTGATTGTCCTTGCTTGAAACATTATTGCTGTTTGTCTTGCTGCTGGTTGAGGTGTTGCTGTTAGCCTTTGTATCACCGCAAACGGTGCATACGCCCTTGCTGTTGTATTTGTGATCGATGTTTGCGTTAGAAAGCTTTTGGTGGCCGCTGATAAAGGCGCTACAATCGGGGCAGTACATACCCTCGGTTGTTCCGGGGCTCTTGCAGGTGGGCTCTACTCGTTCAAATTTGTAGGCTCTTGTGTGGGTGCAGCCTGTAGGAGAATTGGTAAAGTAGTAAACGACCCCGTTTTTGTTGCGTGAATACAAAGCGTACAATGTAGCATCATTTCTGACGATGTATTTGCTGCCTTCTTCAAGGAAGTCGGGCTTTGAGGTGGTGTCTGCAAATGTTGCTTCGCTCCAACCGATAAAGGTGTAGCCTGACTTAAGAGCTGTTTTGTGTGCGGGTAACGTAATGGTCCCGCCGATATAAATAGACTGATTTCCTGCGCTGCTGCCGTCCTCAGAAAAAATTACGGTCTTGCTCTCGCGAGCTGCAAAGTTTATTCTTATGGTTACGTCACTTGAAGCCTCCACAATAAAGGAATCACCCTGTCTTGTAACCTCGGCAGTGCCCTTAATAACGTCAAAACCGACGGCATCGTAGCCTGTAACAGCTGATGCATTAATTGTGTTTCCGTTTACTGAAACATTGCCCCAAGCGGTGTTGTTTGAGGTTGCGGTGATCTTGTAGCCGCCGGTAGTACCTGCGCCCGAAGGTGTTGTATAATCGTTAGGTATTTCTTCATTAAACAATTCAAAAGCAAGCTCGGGATAGTCTACGAAAACATTTCTGGTTCCTGTTATAGACTGCACAGAGTCATTTCTGCCAAGCTCCCAAGTATCAACAGGGTCCTCTTCCATCCACTGAAGAAGAATCTCTTTGCTCTGTATAACACCCGATGAGCCCCACATTCTGTCGGTGGCGCCCCAACGGACATATTGATAAAGCAAAATACGCGAAACATCGCCGCGCAGATCGTATCTGCCGTTTGCGAAATGGTTTGGGTTAAAATATGAAGAAGTGGTGGTGGGTCCGTAGGCTTTGTTGCCACGGCTGCCGTTTTCGCTTGATGCGGTGGGCCTTAACATCATAATGTCATTTTCACCGTTACCGGCCTGGTTGCCTTTACTGTTTGGCCAAACATGTTCGCGGTTCCACTCAGGGTAGGTCCAACCGGGGCCGATCTCGGCACCCGAATAAAAGGATGAAATTTTGTTGCTTGTTTTTTTGCTGTTCTGGCAATCGGTATAGTCGCACAAATATTTTACCTTGTCATAGTTATTTATAGTCGTGTGAGCGGTTCTCATTAAGCTCTGAAGCTTTTTATAAAGTGCGCTTGAAGGAACGCTGCTTGTATTGCTGCTGCCACTCAGCGCAGCAAGCTGCTCATAGGTAACATTATTCTCCTCGTAAAATTCCTCTGCGTTGGGCGAAAGGAATGTGGCAACCTCCTCGCGAGTACCCCAGTTGTATATGTAGTTTTTGTAGTTGCCTGTTCCGTAAACATATTCTACGGTTGCCGCCTTGGCAGGCAATCTCAATCCAAAGGCAATGCTTATGGACATTATAAACGCCATAAATATAGCTAAATAACGCCTTGTTGTGTTCCTCATTTTAATTCCTCGTTTCTTGGTTTTTAGACATAAACCCTCATAATATAGCATAGCATATTTTGGTGCGGGTTGCAACACATATTTTTAAAGAATATATGCCAAAAGTGTTTTTATTATCAGAATTTTGAGATGCGATTTACTCGGTCTATATTAAGACGATAATAATACTTGTGACGCCCTTTGTTTAAATCGGTCGAAAACCGCAAGATATAGCGGTTTTCGGCTAATTTTTTGTCTTGCGAAAAAAGTAAAAATTTACCTTAAAAAATGGCCTAAATTTTTTTCTCAACCCCTTGACTTTGGTGGCTTATGAGTGTATAATAGGTGTAAATAGGTGGCAAAAGGTGAAAAAAGGTGGATTTCCACATTTTCCACACGGTTTTCCACACTAAAGACGAAAGGAGCGGGGAAGATGCTCATCGGTAAGTTTAAAAATACGATAGACGCAAACGGAAGAATTATTTTCCCTGCGAATTTCAGAAAAGATATGGGCGAGAACATCGTTCTTGCCAAGAGCCTTTTTGATAAATGCCTCTGTGCATATTCAGAGGAGGAGTGGAAGCGCCTTAGCGAAAGCCTTAAAAGCTTCCCCGAGGCAAAGGTCCGTCAGGTCAAAAGCTGGCTTTTCGGCTCTGCCTGTCTGCTTTCCCCCGATAAGCAGGGACGAGTTTTTATTTCCAGCGAGCTTATCGAGCACGCCGGGCTTGACAAAGAGGTAATTTTTGTTGGAATGAACTCAAAGGTCGAGCTTTGGAACAGTGATAATTATGACAATATGTATAACAGTATCACCCCCGAAAGCGTTGCCGACGTGCTGACGCAGCTTGATTTTTAGCTTTGAGGGCAGGATATGGAATTTGTTCATAAACCCATAATGCTTACCGAGTGCCTCAGCGCACTCAAAATTGACCCCGCAGGAATATATGTTGACGGAACTGTCGGCGGAGCGGGTCACTCAAAAGAAATAGCCAAAAGGTTAGACTATAAAAAAGGCGGCAGACTTCTCTGCCTTGACCGCGACCCCGATGCCGTTAAAACGGCAAGCGAAAGACTTAAAGACTTCCCGCAGGCGAGCGTTCATCACTCAAACTTCAGCGAAATAGTATGCCTTTTAGATAGTCTGAATATAGATAAAATAGATGGTATGCTTTTGGATCTGGGGGTTTCCTCATTCCAGCTCGACTGCGCCGAGCGCGGTTTTTCCTTCAGAAATGATGCTCCCTTAGATATGAGAATGAGCAAAACGGGAAAAAGCGCAAAGGACGTTGTAAACGAGTATAGCGAGGCAGAGCTTTCCAAGATGATCTTTACATATTCGGAAGAAAGGTTTGCAAGAAAAATTGCGGCCGCGATAGTCAGAGAGAGGCAGAAAAAGCCGATCGAAACAACCTTAGAGCTTGCCGAGATAATAAAGGGCGCAATGCCCGCGGCGGCTAAAAGGGAAAAGAACCCCTGCAAAAGAACCTTTCAGGCGATAAGAATTGAGGTAAACGGCGAGCTTGAACACTTAAAAAACGCCCTTGACGATATTTTTTCGAAACTTAACTCGGGTGCAAGGCTAGCAATAATAACCTTTCATTCGCTTGAGGATAGAATAGTCAAACAAAAATATAAAGAATGGTGCCAAGGGTGCACCTGCCCTAAGGATTTTCCCATCTGCGTGTGCGGAAATACCCCAAAAGGCAAAATGACTCCTAACAAGGCTATCGAGCCAAATGCCGAGGAACAGGAGCAAAACCCAAGAAGTAAATGCGCAAGACTGAGAGTTTTTGAAAAACTTTAGGTATAAAGGAAGTTTAAAGGAAAGGAGAGAAAATGATGAACAGCGGCGTAGCTTACGATCTGTCCAGATTTGAAACAAAACGCAAAGCAGAAACAAAACCCGCGCCCAAGCTTAAGGTAGTTCACGGAAAAAAGAAGAAGACCGCTGCTCTGTCAAAGGTTTCTCCCGCTCTTTTAACACTTACTGCAATCGTTTCGGTCTTTGTATGTGCTTATATGATCTACACCCGCGTTATGATAACCGAAACCACCGCGGCAATAACAAGAGTCAATAAGGAGATCACCACCCTGCAGAGCGAGCAGGTAAGGCTTGACAGCGAGCTTGACGCAATTATGTCGCGCGGCAATATTGAGGAAAAGGCACTTGCTCTCGGTATGTATCAAGCGGATAAGCTTCAGGTCGAATGCGTTGAGGTAAATCAGGGTGATAAGATCGAGGTGCTCGCTGACGAGCGCAATGTTTTTGAAAAAATCGGAGATTTCTTTAAAAACATTTTTTAATCAAAAACATAAAGAAGTCAAAAGAGCCGAGGACATATTTTTGCGGGGCTTGCCGCTCTACTACAAAATATGGAAAAATCCACGGCTCTTAATTTACTTTTAGAGGGAAAAAGTCTGGTTGGGAGGAACTTTCTTGGCAAAACAACCTACCGTTGGTATGAAAAGGCGTATAAATATACTGCTTGTTTTTATAATACTTGTCGGTTTTATTCTTATGACCGGCCGCCTTTTCTTTTTGCAGGTTGCAGGCGGCGATGACTATCGCGAAAAGGCAACCCAGCAGCAGCTTCGCGATAGCACGATAGCGGCAAAAAGAGGGACCATCTACGACAGCAATATGAATATCCTTGCTCAGAGTGCAACCGTCTGGACGGCTTACTTATCGCCCGTTTATATCGATGACGACGAGGAAGCAAATCTTATTGCCGATAAACTTTCTGAAATTCTCGGCGTGGATAGGGAAACGGTTTATAAGAAAACCCAGAAAAACACCTATTACGAGTATGTAAAGCGCAAGATAGAAAAGGATAAGGCGGATGAAATACGCGCCTTCTGCGACGAGAATGACATCTCAGCAATCGGTCTTGACGAGGACACCAAGCGCTATTACCCCCACAACAACCTCGCTTCGACTGTTATAGGCTTTACAGGAACGGATAATCAAGGTCTTACAGGCATTGAGGCTTACTATGACAGCTACCTTAAGGGAACTGACGGTAGGGTGGTAAGCGCCAAAAACGCTTGGGGAACCGATATGCCTTTTGAGTACGAAAAGCGCATCGAGGCGGTTGACGGAAACAGCCTAGTGCTTACCATAGACCAGAATATTCAGTATTATGTTGACAAGCATCTCGAAACCGCGGTAAAGGAGCAAAAGGTTAATAACCGCGCCGCCGCTATCGTTATGGATGTCAACACGGGTGAAATTCTTGCAATGTCAACTAAGGGCGACTTTAACCTAAACGACCCCTTTACAATTTACGATAGCTCCTTAAAGGAGCAGTTAGCTCAGCTTTCGGGTGACGAAAAAACGCAGGAAACTGCAAAGCTGCAAAATCAGCAATGGAGAAATAAGGTTATTTCAGACCCCTACGAGCCGGGCTCGGTCTTCAAGATCATAACCGCCGCGGCCGCGCTTGAAGAAGGCGTTGTAAAGGACGGCGAGGGCTTTGTTTGCACAGGCGCTTACAAGGTAGGCGACAGAAACATTCACTGCTGGAAGACCAGTGGACACGGCACCGAGAGCTTTTCTGACGGAATTATGAATTCCTGCAACCCCGTTTTTATGACGGTTGGCTCAAGGCTTGGAGGAAAGCTGTTTTATAAGTATCTGCAGGCCTTCGGTCTTACCGAGAAAACGGGAATTGACCTTCCCGGTGAAGCCACAAGTATTACACACAGCGAGAAAACACTGCAAAATGCCGTTAACCTTGCTTCTTCCTCAATGGGTCAGTCCTTTAAGATAACACCTATTCAGATAATTACTGCCGTTTCGGCGGCGGTCAACGGCGGAAACTTAGTAACTCCGCACCTTGTAAAGCAAATTCTTGACAGCGACGGCTCGGTAATTGAAAATATCGACTCACAGGTAAAGCGCCAGGTCATTTCTGAACAAACCTCACAAAAGCTTGCGCTTATGCTTGAAAGGGTCGTCTCTGAGGGAACGGGTAAAAACGCCTATATAATGGGTTATCGAATAGGCGGTAAAACGGGTACCTCAGAAAAGCTCGATAAGGTCTATGCCGAGGGCGAAAAGGAGGACTACATTATGTCCTTCCTCGGATTTGCACCCGCAGATGACCCGCAGGTCGCCTGCATAGTTATCATAGACGAGCCAAGAGCGGGCGAAATTTACGGCTCGGCCGTTGCCGCTCCCGTTTGCGGAAGTATCTTGGGCGATGTTCTGCCGTATCTGGGTATTGAGCCTGAGTACACCGCTGAGGAGCTTGCAAAGGTTAACGTAACTGTTCCCAATATCGTTGGAAAGACCGCTCACATGGGCGAAGCAGCCTTGCAGAAATACGGACTGCACGGAACTATTGTCGGTAACGGCGATAGGGTCATAAAGCAGGTTCCCGCGGCAGGTGAGAGTGTTCCGCGCGGCGGCAGCGTTGTAATTTACACAGAGGATAACACCACCGAGAAAAAGGTGACGGTGCCCAATCTTATAGGTCTGACGGCAACAGAGGTAAGCACAAGGCTGGGAGCGTTAGGACTTAACGCCAAGATCATGGGCGGTGGAATTGACCAGAGCGGTTGCCTTTCATCTAAACAGAGCATAGCCGCAGGAGAACAGGTTTCGGTCGGAACGGTTATAGAAGTAACGTTCCTCAGTAAAGACGAGGTACAGTAAACCCCTTAGGAGAAACACTATGAGATTATCACTTGACAGAGCGGCGCAGTTTGCAGGCGGATGCCTTAAAAATGCGCAGGATGCGTTTGTAACCTCGGTTACAACAGACACAAGAGAAATAAAGGAAGGCTCGCTTTTCGTAGCCCTTAAGGGCGAGAGGTTTGACGGGCACGATTTTGCCGCCGAAGCGGTGAAAAAAGGTGCAGTCGCAGTTCTTTCAGAGAGGGATGCTGAGTGCTATAACGAGCAAATTCCTCTGATAGTAGTTGAGGATACCTATAAAGCGCTACTATCGCTTGCCGCAGGCTATCGCAGAATGCTTGAAATGTCGGCAGTCGGCGTAACGGGAAGTGTTGGAAAAACCACCACTAAGGATATGATTGCCGCAGTTCTGTCAGCGGCGGTCAAAACAGGCAAAACTCAGGGCAATTTTAATAACCATATCGGCGTGCCGAGAACTATTTTCTCGCTTAGCGAGGAGGATAAGGCAGCGGTAATAGAAATGGGAATGAACCATGCGGGCGAAATTTCCGCTCTTACCCGAGTTGCCCGCCCCGATATAGCGGTAATAACCAATATTGGTGTTTCTCATATCGAGTATTTAAAAACAAGACAAAATATTTTAGAAGCAAAGCTTGAAATTTTAGAGTCAATGGCAGGCGACGCGCCGCTTATCATAAATGCCGACAATGACATTTTAGGCGGCATTTATGAGCTGGGCGAGCACCGCGTAATAAGATGCAGCGCCGAGGGCAACGATGCGTATGTTTCTGCAAGCGATATTTGCGAGAGCTCTAGCGGCTCTTCATTTAAAATAAATGTTGGTGGTCACTTCTTGACCGAGGCATTTGTGCCCGCAGTTGGAATTCACAATGTTCAAAACGCACTCTTGGCGGCGGCGGTAGGCGTCGTTATGGGCCTTAGCGGCGAGCAGATCAAAAAAGGACTTCTCTCCTTTGTGCCGTCGGGAATGCGCCAGAAAATAACAGAGTGTGCAGGGATGACCTTTATTGAGGACTGCTACAACGCAAGCCCGACAAGTATGGTGGCTTCTCTTGATGTTCTCGCAACCCTTAAAAAGACAAGGGCGGTTGCGGTGCTCGGCGATATGCTCGAACTTGGCGATATATCTGATGAGGAGCATATAAAGGTCGGGCAGTATGCTGCAGAAAAATGCGACCTTGTGCTTTGTCAAGGCGATGCGGCTAAAAAGATGCACAAAGCCGCAAAGGATGCAGGCGCAAAAAGTGTCTGGTTTGAGAGCAAAGAGGAGCTTGTTGAGTATCTTCTCAGCGAGCTAAAAGAGAATGACTGTGTTCTCTTTAAAGCAAGTCTTTATATGGGATTTGGAAAAATTGTTGAGAGCTTGCACAGCAAGCTCGGCGAATAATAAAAGGAGCGACAGAACGTGAGTTACATTGTTATCATAGCGGCAGTGATCAGCTTTGCCGTAACGGCAGTTTCGGGGCGTTTTCTTATTCCCTTTTTAAAAAAGCTTAAATATGGGCAGACTATTTTGGAGATAGGTCCAAACTGGCACAAATCAAAAGAGGGAACTCCCACAATGGGCGGCCTTATGTTTATTCTCGGAATAACGGTTGCCTCGGTTGTCGGCTTTGTTCTGATGCTTATTTTCGATAAAGGCTACAAGACCGAAAACGTCCGCTTTGTAGCAGGAATTATTATGGCGCTCGGCTTTGCCGCTCTTGGCTTTGTTGATGACTATGTAAAGGTGGTCAAAAAGCGCAACTTAGGTCTTACCGCATCTCAGAAAATGGTGGGACAGATCGCCATCGCGATTATGTATCTGCTGATAGTGTTCTTTGGCGGTGACAGTAACACTACCATCTGGTTTCCATTCATCAGTTACGTTGATTTTGGATTTTTGTATTATCCTATTGCGGTATTTATAATCGTCGGCTTTGTAAACGCCGTTAATCTTACCGACGGAATTGACGGACTTGCATCGAGCGTAACCTTTGTAGCATCCCTTGGATTTATGACTGTAACGGCATTGCTTCGCGCCTATTCTATGGATGTTATTGCCGCCGCGCTTGCAGGCGGATGCCTCGGCTTCCTTATCTACAACTTCCATCCCGCAAAGGTCTTTATGGGAGATACAGGCTCAATGTTCCTTGGCGGCCTTGTCGTAGCGCTGGCATTTGGTATTCATCAGCCTCTCCTCTTGATATTCTTTGGAATTATATATCTTATTGAAGCAGGCTCTGTAATGCTTCAAGTAACATATTTTAAACTGACTCACGGAAAACGAATCTTCAAAATGAGCCCCATTCATCACCACTTTGAAATGTGCGGCTGGAACGAGGAAAAGATCGTTTTCACATTCTCGGCAGTTACGCTTGTTTTTAGCGTGATTGCAGTCTTATCGGTAGTAAATTTAGTAAACTAAGGGAGGGTGCAGCTTGGCACTTTTCAAAAGAAAAGAGAAAAAAAGCCGCGGCAAGATAGATCTGACCTTTCTGCTTCTTGTGCTTGTCATCCTCACAATAGGACTTATAATGCTTTTCTCTGCAAGCTATGTTGACGCCTTTTATCGCGAGGGTGACAGCTTTTACTATATAAAGAAGCAGCTTATCTTTGCGGTCGTAGGAATAGCGGCAATGCTCTTTATTGCCTATGCGGTGGATTACCACATTCTGCACCGCTTTGCATTTCCTATTCTTGCGGTAACGATCATTCTTCTTATCGTGGTTTATTTCTGCCCGCCTGTTAACGGCGTTACAAGGTGGATCCCCGTTCCCGTTGTAGGAACCATTCAGCCATCTGAAATTGCAAAGTTTGCCGTTATCGTAACCTTCGCTCACCTTATTTCCCTTAATTATAAAAAGATGGACACATTCAAGGGCGGAGTTCTTCCTTTTCTGCCCATAATACTCACCGTTGTGCCGCTGGTGCTCTTTGAGCGTCACCTTTCGGGCGGTATTCTTATTGCTCTTATTTGCGCTGTTATGATGCTTATCGGCGGAACAAAGTTTCGCTGGTTTGGCCTTGCCGGCGGCTGCGCAGGCGTTGCGGCTGTTGCGGCATATTTCCTTGGACTTTTAGATAGCGTCTGGTCGCGAATTGAGGTTTTCGTCGACCCGTTTGTTGATGCCCGCGGCGCAGGCTTTCAGAACATTCAGGCACTTTACGCAATCTGCTCGGGCGGACTTATGGGACTCGGCATCGGCAACTCAAGACAGAAATATCTCTATATTCCAGAGCCTCAAAACGACTTTATTTTTGCCATAGTCTGCGAGGAACTTGGATTTGTCGGTGCGGCAATTATTCTTATCCTATTTGCTCTGCTTGTGTGGAGAGGTTTTGTAATCGCCTCCAAGGCAAAGGATAAGTTTGGAACTCTGCTTGTAATCGGCGTTGTTTCGCAGATAGGATTGCAGACCATTCTTAACGTAGCCGTTGTTACAAAGAGCGTTCCCAACACGGGAATTCCGCTTCCCTTTTTCAGCTACGGCGGCTCGGCGCTACTTATACTGCTTGCCGAGATAGGCGTTGTCTTAAACGTTTCGCGCCACTCTAATATGGAGAAAAACTAACGATACAAGAGGGGACAGAATATGAGAATTCTTTTTGCAGCAGGCGGAACGGGAGGGCATATAAACCCCGCCCTCGCCATTGCAACAGCCGTAAAAGAACATCATCCCGAAGCAGAAATTCTCTTTGCGGGAACCCCTTGGGGAATGGAAGCTCGGTTCGTTCCGCAGGCAAATTTTGATTTTGCGCCCATAAAGGTTCGTGGAATAGAGAGAAGCTTTAAACCTAAAGCTATTAAGAGCAACATAAAAGCGGTCTGGTATCTTATGTCGGCAGACAGACGAGCCAGACAGATCATAAAAAAATTTAACCCCGATGTCGTTGTTGGAACCGGCGGCTATGTAAGCGGCCCCGTTGTTCGTGCGGCGGCAAAGATGGGCATAAAAACCTTGATTCATGAACAAAACGCCTTCCCTGGCGTTACAACAAAGCTATTGGCGCGCGATGTTGATGTTATCTTGGTCGCCTTTAAAGAGGCAATACCGAGAATTTCAACAAATGCAAGAGTCTTAGAGGTTGGCAACCCCGTTCGTCAGGAGTTTTTGTTTGCAGAAAAAGAAAAAAGCCGAGAAGAGCTCGGCATAGACAAGGATAAAACCGTTATACTTTCCTGCGGCGGCTCTCTCGGTGCAAAGGCTATAAACCTTGCAATGTGTGAGGTGCTTGAAAAAAACAAAGACGCTAAAAACCTCATTCATATTCACGCCACGGGCCATTTCGGTTCTCTCTGGATGCCCGATGAACTTAGGAAAAACGGCGTAAATATTGATAACAATCCAAACCTTCGCGTTATGGAATACATAGACAAGATGCCAAACTACCTTGCCGCTTGTGACCTTATCATAACCCGCTCGGGCGCTATCACATTGAGCGAGATTCAGGTGCAGGGCAAGGCGGCGGTGTTAATTCCGTCCCCAAACGTTACTGAAAACCATCAGTTTCACAATGCTATGGTTCTGGCTAATGCCGATGCCGCAGTTGTAATCGAGGAAAAAGATCTGAGCGGCAAGCTTCTGTGTAAGACAATAGAAGATCTGACGGCTAACAAAGAACGCCTTAAAGAGATGGGAAAAAACGCCGCCGCGATTTCGAAAAGTGACGCAAATAATCTGATCTATAACGAGCTTATGGCGCTTTACAGAAGAAAATAACCGCTTTCACAAAACCCACCCAAACGGCATAATATGTGGTATACAAATGACATATTTTCCGTAGGAGAGTGGGTTTATGAGGCTTAGAGTAAACGGAGGCAATCGGCTTTGCGGAGAGCTTAATGTGCAGGGCGCGAAAAACAGTATACTTCCCATTCTTGCCGCCTGCGTTTTGGTGCGCGGCGAGGTTGTGTTACATAATTGTCCCGAGCTTTCTGACGTTGCTTCCGCTATAAAGATTCTTGAGCATTTGGGCTTAAAATGCGAGAGAAACGGCGATAAGATTCGTGTTTTGTGCGGCAGTATAAACTGCGCGCGAGTGCCCGAAAGCTTAATGCGCGAAATGCGCTCGTCGATTTTTTTCTTGGGGCCTATCCTGTCAAGCTGCGGCAGGGCAGAAATTTCAATGCCGGGTGGCTGCGAGCTTGGTCCAAGACCTATTGATATTCATATAGCCGCACTGCGTCGGCTCGGCGCTCTTATTGAGGATGAGCGTGGCATTTTAAGCTGCAGGGTGGAAGAAAGGCTCAAGGGAACACAGATAGACCTGTGGTTTCCAAGCGTTGGTGCTACCGAGAATACCATTCTTGCGGCAGTTTTGGCCGAGGGAACGACAGTTATAACCAACGCAGCAAGAGAGCCCGAAATTGTTGACTTGGCAGACTTTTTAAATGCCTGCGGCGCTCGCATTTACGGCGCGGGCAGCAGCAAAATTTTAATAGAGGGCGTAAATGAGCTTCGCGGCTGCGAGTATTCAATTATGCCCGACAGAATTGCCGCGGTAACCTTTTTTTCTGCCGCCGCAATTACAAGAGGAGAAATTAATTTAAAGGGCGTAAAAGAGGAGCATATAACCTCGTCGCTTTCAATTTTAGAGGCGGCAGGCTGCAGTATAAAGGTCGGCGGCGATGAGATATATCTAAAATGCCAAAATCGACCGCGCTCTATGAATATTATAAAAACTATGCCATACCCAAGCTTCCCAACAGACGCGCAGGCACCTATTATGAGCCTTGCCTGCATTGCTGACGGTACAACGATGTTTGTTGAGACTATTTTTGAAAACCGCTATAGGCACGTTTGCGAGCTTATGCGAATGGGTGCGGATATTAAAACCGAGGGCAAGGTCGCGGTCGTAAACGGCGTAAAGCGCCTAAATAGTGCCGACGTTACCTGCACAGACCTGCGGGGCGGCGCCGCACTCTTAATAGCCGCTCTGTCGGCAGAGGGTGAAAGCAATATTTACAGTATAGAACATATTGACAGAGGTTATCAGCATATAGAAAAGGATCTACGCTCTCTCTCTTTAGAAGTTGAGCGGATCGAGTGAAAAAACGGAGAAGCAAAATGAAAAGAAGCAGATTTGAACAAAACAAATCGAATATAAGAAGCCGCGAAACCGGCGCCGCCACAGTAAGCAGAAAAAGACGGCGCCGCCGTTCTTCTGTTGCAAAGATGGCGCTTGTTGTAACGGTGCTTCTGGTTGCCGCAGTCGGAACGGTCTTGAGCCTTACGGTCTTCTTTAAGATAAAGAGCATCGATGTTTACGGTGAAACCCGTTATAGCTCAAAGGAGATAATCAAGGTGGCGAATGTCCAGCTTGAAAGCAATCTTGTAAGGCTTGATAGCGAGGCTATTTCTGACAAGATTGAAAAAGAGCTCCCCTATATTGAGGAGGTCAAGATAAAGAAAAGGCTTCCCACAACCTTAGAGTTTAAAGTCGTTGCCGCAAAAATTGCAGGCTATATCGCGGCAGATGACGGCTATTATATAGTCAGCACCGAGGGAAAGCTTCTCGAAAAGACGGCGGACAAGCCCGAAAAAATGGCTGAAATAAACGGAATCACCCTAGAAAAGCCTGTAATCTCGCAGTATATAAGCGGCGAAAACGATAATATAAGCTATGTTAAAAAGATATACGAGGCCTTCGGCGAGGGAATGTCCTCGAATATAACCTCGCTCTCGGTAGGTGACAGAATTGACCTTTCATTTGTCTACAACGGCAGAGTAACGGTAAAGCTCGGCAGTGAAAGTGACCTTTCAAAAAAGCTTAAGTTTGTTGTAAAGATAATCTCAGACCCTAACGAGATATCTGAGGACGATATGGGCATTATCTATGCGGGCAACGCAAAAAAGATAAGCTTTTTGAGAAAGGGTAGCTACACAGAGTATATTAGCAGCCTTGAAAGTGAGCAAGAAACTTCGTCGGGCATAGCACAGAGCGAAGTTGATAGCTCTCAAACTCAGAGTAACGCTCAAAACTCGTCAAGCAGTGCGCTATAACTTTGAGAAAAAGTTTAAAATACTCGAAAAAATCTATTGAAATACCATTTTAAATCTGTTATTATATAATATATATAGGTATGCGCAATTTTTCTAAAAAATCCCAATTTACGAGGAGGGGCCGTTATGGACCTTATATTAGATAACGAGTTCGAGAAAAAAGCGAGAATTTTGGTCGCCGGAGTTGGCGGCGGCGGTGGAAATGCCGTAAACAGAATGATCGAGTCGGGTATGTCAAGCGTTGAGTTCTTGATGATCAATACCGACCAGCAGGCTCTCTACAGAGCATCGGATAATATTGCAACTAAAATTTCTATTGGGGACAAGCTTACTCACGGTAGAGGAGCAGGCGGAGTTCCCGAAAAGGGCCAGCGCGCCGCTGAGGAGAGCCGCGAGGAGATCGCAGCTGCCATTGAGGGCGCTCAGATGCTCTTTATAACCGCAGGTATGGGTGGCGGAACAGGAACAGGTGCTGCTCCCGTTGTTGCCTCTATTGCTAAGGAAATGGGAATACTTACTATCGGCGTTGTAACCAAGCCCTTTGATTTTGAGGGTAAGGTCCGTCACGACCAGGCTGAGCTTGGTATCACCGCACTGCGTGAGCAGGTCGATTCGCTTCTTGTTATCCCCAATGAGCGCTTAAAGCTCGTTTCGGATACTGATATTACATTCCTTAATGCCTTCGTTCTGGCTGATGATGTTCTCCGCCAGGCAGTAAAGAGCATTTCTGATCTTATCAATGTTTCCGGTGTTATTAACCTCGACTTTGCTGATGTTGTAAGCATTATGAAGGGCGCAGGCACCTCGCACATGGGTATCGGAAGCGCTACAGGCGAAAACAAGGCAGAGGAAGCCGCAAATGCCGCAGTTTCCAGCCCGCTGCTTGAAACCTCTATCAACGGCGCTAAGGGTGTTATTCTTAACCTCACCGCTTCTACGGATATCTCGCTTGCTGATGTTGATGTTGCTTGTAGCATCATCCGCAAGGCTGCACATCCCGAAGCAAACATCATCTTCGGCTTTGCTTATGATGACGATATGCAGGATGAAATGCGTATCACCATTATCGCAACCGATTTTGAGGGCGGTAATGCTACGACCACAAGCTTTACAAATCCGTTTGATAACATTGCAAATAATGATGATAGCTTCGGATTTGATGATATCGACTCATTTTTTAAGAACTAAACCAGAGGGGAAAACTTATGTCGGGACATTCCAAGTGGAATAACATTAAAAGAAAAAAAGAAAAGACCGATGCTCAGAAGGCAAAGGTTTTCACAAAGATCGGTAGAGAGATTGCAGTTGCCGTTAAAGAGGGTGGGGCAGACCCCAACTCTAACAGTAAACTCAGAGAGCTTATTGCAAAGGCAAAGGCAAATAACGTTCCTAACGATAATATTGACAGAGTTATCAAAAAGGCAGGCAGTAATGACGGTAAGGATTACGAAACCGTTGTCTACGAGGGCTATGGCCCCAGCGGCATAGCAGTTATTGCCGAGTGCCTTACCGATAACAGAAACAGAACCGCCGCCGATATGCGCCACTATTTTGATAAGTTTGGCGGGAATATGGGCCAGAGCGGATGCGTTTCCTATCTTTTCTCGGATGCAGGTATCATTGTTATTGAGAACAACGGTCTTGATGAGGACGAAGTTATGGAGGCTTGCGTTGAAGCAGGCGCCGGCGACTTTGATTTTCAAGACGAGGCTGTTGAGATCACAACCGAGCCCAGCGAGCTTTCTGCAGTTCGCGATGCTCTCGCCCAAAAGTATACAATTCTTTCGGCAGAGGTTGAAAAGGTTCCTTCAACTTATGTAAGGCTTGACGATGAGGAGATCGCAAAGAAAATGTCCCTTATGCTCGAGCATATGGAGGATAATGACGATGTTCAGCAGGTCTGGCATAACTGGGAAAATCAAGACGAATTTGATTTCTAATATATAAATATAAGAAATCTATACTCGGACAGTAACACAGAGTTAAAAAGACACCTTCAAAAGTGAAGGTGTCTTTTTTTATAGCAAATGTTTTATAAAATATGTAGGAACAGGCCAACTCCGCTTCGCTACTGCATAAGTTTGGCTTGTCAAATCATAGATTTGGAGCCTCACTTATCGTCAGAGGGGGCCTAAAAGACATCTTTATAGGAAACTGCATTATGGGTGCTTTTTTGTTTGTTATCTTCCAAATTTCTCGGGTTTTAACGGCTCAACTTCCTCTACTGCAGGACTGCTTGATGTAAGTTCGCTCTGCGAAAGTGACGAGGAAACATCGGCATTTTCGTCTTTTTCGGGCTCTATCTGCGAAAGCAGGTCAGCTACGGCGAAGCGATAAATTCCATCGCTAATTATAAACGATTTGTCAACCTTGGGATAGTCGGTTTCTTTTGCGGGGCTTAAATAGAGATAGCCGCCGATACACTCAAGTCCATCTGCGGTATAGTCAGACACTTTAGTTAAAATTCCCGTTTCGAGAGAAAGAGCATAAATTCCGCCGTTTGTGCCGCAGAAAAATGCCCACTTGCCCGATTTTGCCCCCGCCCAAACGTTAAGGCGCATCGGCAGCTTTGAGTATCCGCCCGAAACAAAGTTTGTAAAATAGGTGTCGTTTTCAGTTGAGTATAAAAGCATATTGCCTGTAATGGTAAAGCCGGAAAGATAGCTGTACTCGGCGCTACAGATATACTCATTTTTTGCGGGCTCGGATTTAAGATACAAGGAGTAAATTTCATTTCCTATATTATAGAAAATGTTTTCGCCCCAGATAAAAAACTCGTTTACGCCCTTTGCAAGCTCCTTGGTTTCCTCGGCGGTCTGCTTATAAAGGGTGTATCTGTTGTATCTGTCGGGATCAGCGAGGAAATAGGTCGCTCCCTCGTAGTGCAGAAGAGAGTAAATGCTTGTGCTTTTAAATTCTTCTCCCGCAACAGCAGGCTCAACGGTCTTGTCCTTGAGGTTAAAGATTATATAGTTAGACTCAAATTTGTCGCTTTTAAATCCAACGCAGATCCTGTCCTCCTCAATGCAGTCGACCGAAAAAAACTCGTAACCGTTTCCCGAGTAGATCTTTGAAAGCCCGTTACTGTCGGCAAGCTGCTTGTAGATGCCGCCCGAGGCACCGCAGTAAAACAGATCGCCGTTTTGGTTCTGCGACAAAAAGCTGTTGCGCACAAGAGCGTATTCCTTTTCGGGCTCAATGTCAATAAGGCTTCCACTCGTGGAAGGTTCAGATGAAGTTATCTGCGAGGATACATTATTGCTTGTAGCAGGCAGTGACGAAACTGGGGTAGGCTCTCTTTTGCAGGATGCGAAAAGAGAACAGATAAGAGATAACACTGCCAAAATAACAACTGATTTTTTTAGCATACGATGATCTCCTTAAAGCTATCAGCTTCAGATTGTCTGAGGCTCGGGGTAATTTTCGCCAAAGGTTTCAACGGTAACAGACTCCATAACCTGCTCATCTAAGGGCTTGTCCCTAAAATCGCAGTCGACCTCGGCAATAGCGTCAACGCTCTCAATACCCGAAATGACCTTGCCGAATGCGGCATACTGTCCGTCTAAGTGAGGAGCGTCCTTGTGCATGATAAAGAACTGAGAACCTGCGCTGTCGGGAGCCATTGAGCGAGCCATAGAGATAACGCCGCGCGAGTGCTTGAGCTCGTTGTTAAAACCATTCATAGCAAACTCGCCCCTTATAGAGTAACCGGGGCCGCCGATGCCAATTCCCTGCGGGTCACCGCCCTGGATCATAAAACCGTAAATAACTCTATGGAAAATAATTCCGTCGTAAAATCCCTTTTTAACAAGAGAAATAAAGTTGTTAACGGTGTTAGGAGCAACCTCGGGATAAAGCTCTATCTCAATGGGAGCGAGAGACGCATCGTTCATTTTTATGGTAACGATAGGATTTTTCATAAACTAAAACCTTGCTTTCTGTAAAATGTACCTATATAGTGTATCACAATTTTTATTGGAATGCAAGTTTCCTCTTGTTTAAGAATATTATTTTAGATAAGGGGTGATTAAAATAAATCTTCTTATTATAGTATTAACACTCTCTGCCTTTATTTTTTCGATATTTTTAGGCAAAACCGGCGAGCTTTCTAATGCAGCAATCTCGGGCGCCTCGCAGGCGGTAACCTTAGTTATAAAGCTCGCCGGCGGACTTGTTTTCTGGAGCGGAATGATGAATCTTATCAAAAAATCGGGCATAAGTGACCTTGTTGCAAGGCTTCTTTCGCCGATCATAAGGCTTATCTTCCCGAAACTTGATAAAAAGTCGAGAGCGGCGCAGTATATAGGTCTTAACCTCTCGGCAAATATGTTGGGGCTTGGAAACGCCGCAACACCGTTCGGCATCGAGGCTATGCGCGAGCTAAATAAGCTTAACCCCACACCCGACCGCCCCAGCAATGATATGGTCTACTTTGCAGTTATAAACAGTGCTTCAATTCAGCTTTTGCCTACAACCGTTGCGATAATCAGAGCGGCGCACGGCAGTAAAAACCCTATGGATATTCTTCCCGCTGTTTTGATGACAAGCATTATCTCGCTTGCCGTAGGACTGTTTTTTGCAAAGATAATTCCTTTATTTGAAAGGAAAAGGAGAAAATGAGCTTTACTGTTTTTGTAATTCCCGCCGTAATTTGCGCTATCCTTATTTTTGCATATATTAAAAAGGTAGACATTTTAAAGGAGTTTACCGCAGGCGCCTTAGATGGACTTAAAACGGCAAAAAATCTTATCCCGCCACTTGCCCTTATGCTGACCGCGATAGCAATGGTTAGGGAAAGCGGCGCCCTCTCGGCGCTGGTCGGTCTTCTCTCAAAGCCCGCTGAGGCGGTGGGGATACCCAGTGAGGTACTTCCACTTATGCTGATGAAGACCTTTTCGGGCAGCGGTTCGGTGGCGCTCTTAGAGGATGTGCTCGCAAATTACGGCGCCGACAGCCTTGCAGGCAGGGTGGCAAGCGTTGTGGCGGGTGCAACCGAAACCACATTTTACACAATAGCGGTCTATTACGGGGCCGTTGGTGTCTCAAAGACGCGACACACCGTCCCCGCCGCGCTCTCGGCAGACATCGCAGGCTTTGTTTTAAGCGCCTTTTTTGTCCGTTTGTTCTTCTATGGGTTATAAATTGTGCAATACATACTATAAAAAGCAGAAAACTTTCTGCAAGTTAGGGCATTTTGCCTATTTACTTTAGCAAATTAAAGTGGTAAACTAATATCACAGTAAATAAACCCAAACAAAAACGGAGGAAAACAAAATGAAAAAGATCTTAGCACTTTTAATGGCAGCATTTATGCTTACTGCCTGCTTCGCAGGATGCGCAAAGCAGGATAAAGAGTTTGACAGTGATATGGCTTATGTAAAGGACAAGGGAACCCTGCTTGTAGGTATTACCGATTTTGCTCCTATGGATTACAAGGATGAGGACGGTAACTGGATCGGCTTTGATGCTGATATGGCAACAAAGTTCGCAGAGGAACTCGGAGTCAAGGTCGAGTTTGTTGAGCTTGCTGACTGGGGCAAAAAGATCATGGAGCTTGACGATTATCAGGTTGACTGCGTCTGGAACGGTATGACCCTTACTGACGAAGTTTTAAAGGGAATGGAGACCGCTAAGCCTTATTGCAAAAACCAGCAGGTCGTTGTAGTTAAGAAGGACGTTGCTGATAAGTACACAACTAAGGAAAGCCTTAAGGACTTAAGTTTTGCTGTTGAAGACGGCTCGGCAGGTCAGGATATTGTTGAAGCAAACGGCTGGACAAGTACCGCTGTTCCCAAGCAGGCTGACGCTCTTACAGAGGTCAAGTCCGGAACAAGCCAGGCTTGCGTTATCGATCTTCTTATGGCAGGCGCCATGATCGGCGAGGGCACCAGCTATCCCGATCTTGTTGCAACCGTTTCTCTCACCGAGGAGGATTACGGCGTAGGTTTCCGCAAGGGTTCTGATCTTGCTGAGGAACTTAACAAGTTCTTCAAGAAATGCTATGACGACGGCAGTCTTATGGACGTTGCTGAGAAATACGGCGTTCAGAAGACCATGGTTGAGTGGTAAAAATTAGACAATTGTCTAAAAAAGGCAGAGGGGAAAAACCCCTCTGCCTTTGTGTGACTTTATAAATATGAGGATTTTGTATGTTTGAAACGGTACTTAAAGCGCTTTTAGAGGGTTTTGGAAAATCACTTGAAATTTTCGCACTGACCCTTCTCGGCGCGCTCCCTCTGGGACTTATAATATCATTTGGATCAATGAGCAAATTTGCGCCGCTTAAAGTGGTTACCCGCGCTGTCGTGTGGGTGGTGCGCGGAACCCCTCTTATGCTTCAGCTCATTATCTTCTTTTACGGACCGGGACTTATTTTCGGCACAAATATCTGGGGAATAGGCTCTCAGGGAAGATTTATTGCAGTTATCGTGGCGTTTGTTTTAAACTATGCCTGCTATTTCTCTGAGATTTACAGAGGCGGCATAGAGGGCATATCCCGAGGACAGTATGAGGCAGGTCAGGTGCTGGGAATGAACAAAAGTCAGGTGTTTTTCCGCATCGTTCTGCCGCAGGTCGTAAAAAGGATAATCCCGCCTATGTCCAACGAGATAATTACGCTTGTAAAGGACACCTCGCTTGCAAGAATCATCGGAGTTTATGAAATTATCTATTTCGGAGAAAAATTCATCAAGTCCGACGGTATTATCTGGCCTCTGTTCTTCACGGGAGTATTTTATCTGCTGTTCAGCGGTGTGCTTACCCTGCTTTTCGGATATATTGAGAAAAAACTGAATTACTATCACAATTAAGGGAGGGTAGGCTATGACGGTTTTAGAAATTAAAGATTTGAGAAAGTCTTTCGGTAAAAACGAGGTGCTTAAGGGCATTTCCTTTAAGGTCGAAAAGGGCGAAGCGGTTGCTATTATCGGCTCCTCGGGAAGCGGAAAGTCGACCCTGCTTCGTTGCGCCACCCTGCTTGAAACTGCTGACGACGGCAGTATATGCTACAAGGGAAAGTACCTTTTAAAAGACAAGGTGTACGCCGAAAAGGATGAGCTAAAGGAGATATGCTCCAGCTTTGGACTGGTCTTCCAGAACTTCAATCTCTTTCCGCACATGTCGGTTATGCAGAATATTATAGAGGCTCCAATGCTTGTAAAGGGCATAAGCCGCGAGGATGCGGAGGCAAGAGCGCGTGACCTGCTCTCCCAGATGGGCCTTTCGGATAAGGAAAACGCCTATCCCTGCGAGCTTTCGGGTGGTCAGCAGCAGCGAGTTGCTATAGCAAGAGCCCTCGCGCTTGACCCCGACGTGCTGTTTTTTGACGAGCCGACCAGCGCTCTCGACCCCGAGCTTACGGGCGAGGTGCTTGCGGTTATCAAAAGGCTCGCCGAGGCGGATATGACCATGGTTATCGTTACTCACGAAATGGCTTTCGCAAGGGACGTTGCCGAAAAGGTCATATTTATGGATAGCGGTGTTATTGCCGAAGAGGGCGACCCAAAGGAGCTTTTCTACCATCCAAAAACCGACCGACTTAAAGCATTTTTGCACAACGCAAATATATAAATCGCAAAAACGACGCCGAAAGGCGTCGTTTTTTGTTATTTGTTTATCGACTGTTTTTAATCAAATATAATAAAATACGATAAGCGCCCTACAGTTATGCAGCAGGGCTAAAAATGAATATTTGTCTATGTATACAAACTTAAAATCAACTAGTCCGAATTTCATTGAAAAAGAAAAATACGGGTGATAGAATAGAGGCACATCAATAAACGACAGGAGAGAACAAAATGACAGAAAAGATAAAGCTTTTAATGACAGAGGACCCGCGCG
Source organism: Oscillospiraceae bacterium (assembly GCA_017461245.1). Lineage (GTDB taxonomy): Bacteria > Bacillota > Clostridia > Oscillospirales > Ruminococcaceae > SIG578. The sequence continues at coordinate 105,642 of JAFTYW010000008.1, read as the reverse complement.
ATACAACAAAAATTTCCAAAAACATACTGAGCGATAAGGGATATAGGGTAGAAATCTGCGCGAGGGACGGCAAGGCAGTAATTGAAGCGGCGAAGCAGAGCCTGCCCGATGTGATCATAGTGGATATGTATATGCCATCCTTTGACGCACCTGCGGTCTGCAAGGCTTTAAAAAATCAGAATATGGCAAAGAAACCCGCGGTGATCGTAACCGCTAATTATGAAAACGGATTTATGGAAAAAGAGGCTGTAGAGGCGGGCGCCGCCTGTATACTTATCAAGCCCTTTGATTACGATGTTCTTTGCGAGAGAATTGACAAGCTCTGTTCTGCAAAGTTAGAGATAAGCCGTGCAAACGAGAGGAAGAATTTGAGCGAGCTTGATCTAGAGGTAATGGTAACCGAGATACTGCATCAGATAGGTGTTCCCGCGCATATAAAGGGCTACCAATATTTGAGAACCTCGATCATCCTGTCGATAGAAAACAGAGAGATAATAAATCACATAACCAAGGAACTTTACCCGTCGGTTGCCAAGAAATACAAAACAACTGCAACAAGGGTCGAAAGAGCTATAAGGCACGCCATAGAGGTAGCATGGGATAGGGGCGACGTCGATGTCTTAAATGCCTACTTTGGTTACACCATACACAATCAAAAAGGAAAGCCGACAAACAGCGAGTTTGTCGCGATGATCTCAGATAAAATAAGCCTTAAAATTAAAGCGATGTAAATAAAAATGCGCTCCCCGCGGGGAGCGCATTTTTTATTTGTGTTATTTTGTTCCAAAAATTCTGTCGCCTGCGTCTCCGAGACCGGGAACGATGTAGCCGTTCTCGTTAAGCTTCTCGTCAACGTTTGCGCAGTAGATCTGAACATCGGGGTGAGCCTCGGTCAGTGCCTTTATGCCCTCGGGTGCGGCGATAAGGCAGAGGAACTTGATGTGCTGTCCGCCGTAGGACTTGATCTGGCTTATTGCGTCGATTGCAGAGCCGCCCGTTGCAAGCATGGGATCTACAACAACGATGAGCCTTTTGTCAATATCGGGCGGTAATTTGCAGTAGTATTCGTGGGGCATCAAGGTCTCCTCGTCACGATACATACCAATGTGTCCAACCTTTGCGGTGGGAACGAGCGCCAAAAGGCCGTTAACCATTCCAAGACCTGCTCTAAGAATGGGTACAACCGCAAGGGGTTTTCCTGCAACAACCTTTTGGGTGGTTTTGGTAATGGGGGTCTCAATTTCGATATCCTGCAGGGGCAGGTCACGAAGCGCCTCGTAGCACATAAGCATTGTGATCTCTTCAACGTTCTCACGAAACTCTTTGTTCGAGGTGTCTTTTTGCCTCATAATTGTGGTTTTGTGCTGAATTAAGGGGTGATCGAATACTGTAACGTTTTTCATTCTTATTCGCCTTCCTTTGCCTTTGAAACAACTATATTTACGATAATTCCGAGGATAAGTGCACAGGCGATAGAGGTGATGGTAACCTTGCCGATAGCCATTGCCATGCCGCCGATACCTGCGATAAGAATAACAGAAACTGTAAAGAGATTCTTGTTCTGCTCAAGGTCGACCTTCTGAATCATCTTAAGACCCGAAACTGCGATAAATCCGTAAAGGGTGATGCAAACGCCGCCCATTACGCAGCCCGGAATAGAATCGAGGAATGCAACGAATGGCGAGATGAAGGAGATAAGCATAGAGATGATTGCGGTAGCGGTAATGGTTGCAACAGAGGCGTTTCTTGTGATGGCAACACATCCAACCGACTCGCCGTAGGTGGTGTTGGGGCATCCGCCGAAGAAGGCGCCTACCATAGAACCAACTCCGTCACCGAGAAGGGTTCTGTGCAGACCGGGCTCCTCGAGAAGATCCTTTTCAATGATGGTGGAGAGGTTTTTGTGGTCAGCAATGTGCTCAGCAAAAACAACGAATGCAACGGGAACGTAAGCAACTGCGATGTTTGCAACATAGTCCCACTCAAAGTCCTTTACGCCCTCGATGGCGGTAAGGAAGGTGAATTCGGGAACGCTCAGGAAAGTTGAGAGATTTACTCCGTCAGCAACGAGCGCCTTAAAGGGAGCAAAGTCGATTACCATAAGACCGGTGTTGCCGGTTGCTATTCCGATAAGAGTGAAAACGAGTGCAACGGCGTAGCCTGCAAGAATACCAATGATGAAGGGGATGAGCCTTACCATTTTCTTGCCGTATGTCGATGCGATGATAACAACTAAGAGGGTAACGACAGCGCAGATAAAGGAGACCCAGATGTTAGTGGTCATAATAAAGGAGCCGTTTGCGTCCTGAGGGCCGTAGGAGAAAACATCCTTAACAGCGGCGCCTGCAAGCGAAAGACCGATGAGCGCAACGGTAGGTCCGATAACTGCGGCGGGCATGAGGCGGTTTATCCAGCCAACGCCGACAAACTTAACAACAATAGCGATAACAACATAAACAAGACCTGCAAAAACGGCGCCGAGGATTATTCCAAGGTAGCCAAGAGAAGCAGAGGCTGCTCCTGCAAATGCTGCGAGCATAGAGCCGATAAATGCAAAGGATGAGCCAAGGAAAACAGGGCTCTTGAATTTTGTAAAGAGCTGATAGATGATTGTTCCTGCGCCTGCGCCGAGAAGAGCGGCAGAAGCGGACATTCCGTTTCCTACGATTGCGGGAACAGCAATGGTGGCCGCCATAATGGCAAGCAGCTGCTGGATCGCAAAAACGATGAGTTGATTGAACTTGGGCTTGTCGTGGACATCGTAAACGAGTTTCATTTTTTTACCCTCCGTTTTTTATTGCATTTTCCCTAAAAAAAACGACTTTTTCGTTTTTGGAAAAAGCCGAGACAGAGCAAATGCATTTTTATTTCTTAATAAGACTATACCAAAATCGACAACTTTTGTCAACAAAAAACATAATTTTAACGGCAATTATTTTAGGGTGAATTTTGCCTCGCAGTTCAGTTTTGAAAATTTATCTGCTCGGCAAGAATCAGAGGGTATTTTATAAGCTCTTCGCCGTCAAGATCTTTCTTTTTCATATCAACTGCAGTGATTTGTCGGTTGCCGTAGGTGGTGTAGTAGTAAATTCCCTTATCGGTATTCATACAGGATGTGTAGATGGTGATCTCATATTTTCCCTTGGAAACCTCGCAGCAGCCTCTCTGTTGCTCTACCGAGCCGAGAATGTGAAAAAATTGGCTAACACTCTCGTTTTCGTCGTCACCCGATACCGAGTTCATCTTCACAAACGCCGCCCGCACAAATCGCGACTGCGAGGACAGATCCCCCGGCAGCCCCAGCGCGCCCATTCCTCGACTGTACGCAGAGAGCTCAAGGACGGGCGAAAAGTTGTTCTGCGGCGACTTTGTCGAGATAGCCATATAGTCATTTAACCTTGAAAGCTGCTCGTTAAAGGGCGGGTTGTTTGTAAGAACACCAACGGGGTTTTGATAAATTTTAAGTCCATCTTTGACAGACTCAACAACGATTGCTTCATCTTTGTCAGCAATCATCCAATGAAGTTCGGCTAAGGGCAGATTTTCGCTGAAAGAGGTGTTTGTGAGGTTTATGTTTTCAAGCAGTGCCGCCGCTTCTTTTACCGAGGCGCACTTCCCCAAAATCCAAGGAATAAACTCAAACTGCGCAATGTTGTCCTTGCTCGCGGCGGCCTTTCGGTAAACGGCATTGCCCACAAAGTTAAGTCCCGCCATAGCAAGCCCCTTTTCGTTTGCTGCGTCGTAATAAAGTGGGTAGCCGTCAGCGATGTGCGCCATTCCGATTATGGCATAATGGCTCTCGAGCTTTTGAGAATGTCTTAGTTCAAAGGTGAAATTTCTCGGTGTTATTACAACCTGTTCTCCGTAGGAAAACTCGTAGTCAAGGGTTCTGCCAAAATAAAAGTCGCGGGTCTTGTAGCCAGCCGCCGTGCACATTTTTCTCGCCTCCTTTGTTTTTTCACTATTTTGCCAAAAACCCACCGCATTATTCACACTAACAAAAAATGCGCTTGCAACATCGTGTGGGCTTTTATTTTCGTGTTCAAGTATTAAGGAATTAATCGGAATTAATTTTTTTTGCCAAAATCTTAAAAAAGGTTGACCTTTTAACTTTATTTTGATATAATACAACTTGCACCGTGACGGTGCAAGAATATTGGGTTAATCTCGTATAAGCGAGTTAACATATATGCAGACGTATCGAAGTGGGGACGGTTGCGAGCGCCGCCAGCGGCGGATGAAGCGAGCAACAAGGAGTGGCCGCGGTCGAAATTTTTGCACGGCAGTGCATAAAAAATTTCGGGCACCGCAAAGGGACATAACGGGGCTTGCCCCTTAAAACAATTTAATAACGAGTTAAACTCTCTTAGAGTTTAATATATGTGCAGACGTATCGAAGTGGTCATAACGGGGCTGACTCGAAACATAGTCGGGTCTGTCACGACTGTATCTCCGTAAAACCGCTTGTTATCGAGGTTTTCTGGACTTCGGTTTGCACTTTCAGAATTCTGCATCTCGCAGTTTTCTCGCAATTTGGTAATTTGGCTTTGCCTTTACAATTTAATATGGAGACGTATCGAAGTGGTCATAACGGGGCTGACTCGAAATCAGTTAGGGAGCAATCCCCCGCGAGTTCGAATCTCGCCGTCTCCGCCAAGGACTCCTTGAAGGTTTTATCCTTCAAGGAGTTTTCTCTTTTTATCCCAAAGCCGATCCGATCGCCATCGCACTTGCTTTCTTGCTCTCACTATCGATGTGACTGTAAATGTTGGCAGTCGTTCCCATATCACTGTGACCAAGCCAGTCCTGAATCATTTTCATCGGCACACCGTTTGCAAGAAGTAGCGATGCGCAACTGTGCCTGAGGTCATGAAAGCGGACGGGTTTTAATCCCTTTTCTTTCAGCACCACTTTGAAATGGTCGGTCACGTAGTTGGGTTTTATAATTTCACCGATTGCATCTACGCAGATGTAGTCGGTGTATTTTTTGCAATAACCTCGGCGCATTACTCGCATCATTTCCTCTTGCTTTTCTTTTTCAGCAAGAAGAACTTCTTCCACTTGCGGTATCAGTGGCAGAGTACGATATGATGATTTTGTTTTCATTACATCCATTCCTACAACGCCTTTATCGTTTTGCACCACCTTGTGACTTATGCTGACTGTCTTGTTTTCAAAGTCCACTGCCGACCATTTCAGTCCAAGTACTTCGCTACGGCGCAGTCCATAGTAAGCGGCAAGGAAAATTACAATGTGTATCGGATCGTCCACCGTTTTGTCAAGCAACTCTTTCAGTTCACCGGCGTTATAATATTTACCGATGTACTGTTGCGCCTTCGGTCTGTCGGCTTGCTCAACGGGATTGCTCGGTATGATTCTCCGTTTGACCGCCGACTTGAAAGCCAGATGCAACAGCGCGTGATGGCGTTGCGCAGTAGTGCCTTTGAGCCCGTCGTTGCGGATGCGGATATAGTAATCATTGATTTCGTCACCCGTAATGTCCTTGACCTTGAGGTCACCACACTCACGAAAGAACGGAACCATACGTGACTGTATCATCAGTTTGTATCCTTCATAGGTGGTTTCCGACACGTTTACCTTGTGCGACTCGAGCCACTCGGGAAGATAATCCGCCACCTGCATATGCGCCACTCGGCTACGTTCTTTGTCGGCGTGGGACATATTCTCACGCTTGTATAGGTCATCGGTGTTATACTGTTCAAGGATTTGGCGGAGGCGGTATTCCGCCTCACGCTTGTTTCCTCGGCTCGCATCAAGGTGTAGGCTTTGCCACTTCTCTTTGCGCTTGCCGTCTGTATCGTACAGATTGATGACCGCATACCACTTTTTATTTTTCTCGGTCAGGTGTCCTGTGATTCGTTTCATTCACTCACGCTCCTTTCTTTTGAAGTTGTCCTTCGGGTTCTCGGGCAACACCAACACTATCACAATCATCTTCATAAGTCCAGAGATTATTCGGGACTGTCGGGGACGGTGTCTGATAGTTTCCTGCGTTGGTTAAAAACTCAACCAAACATACCTTCGGCACAATAATTTTCTTACCCTGCTTGATGCTACTGATACGCCCTTCTTTGATAAGACTGTAGACAGTATTCTTCCCGAATTGCAACAGCCTTACCACATCCGGCACGGTCAATACATCGGGTTCGTTCTTAAACATTTTGAAATAATATCTGTGACTCATGAAGATTCTCCTTTCATTTTTTCGATATTTTGAGTATTAAATCGGTGGTGGAATAATTTCCAAAGGTAGCACATTTGCGGCACTAATCGCAAAAAGGTAGCACACCAGTAATTTGATTTTTGAATAGCCCACAAAGCCCCTAACGGTCGGCATTGCCGTCCGATGTGAGTCGGAAAGGTGGCGATTTGCGGCACCTTTCCTTTCTCCTGCTTTATTTTCATCCAAGTGCGCTACCACTACGGCAGAAAAGAAGGAAGTGAAACAAAGGTTGCATTTCCACCAGTTTATTGCGCTCTATATTAGCTGCTTATATATTTTTTATTCTGTTGTAGGATTACTGGGTTTTGTTCTATGGGTCTTGTTATTGATAAGAAGTTTCGAACCTACCCAACCGATATTTATTCGCTATTGATTTTCGTCAGATCAACCACATGATAGAGGTTGGAGGTTTTACTGCCGTCATATCGTGTTCGTGTAATCTTTTGAATTAACCCGACGTCTATCAAACTGTTGAGAGCCACGTCTACCGTCTTTTTGTCGATCTGACATTCTTCTGAAATCAATCTCCTTGACGGAAAGCAAGTATGGTTCACGATATCGGCATGCCGTAGCAAGCAACAGTACACCACAAAATCTCGCGGCTTGAATTGGAGTTCAAAAATACGGTTTGCCACTATAAAGAAATCTCTTCTCGACGGTTGTGTTTTAATCATTTGCGTTCTCCTTTCAAAAAACAAAGACCACTCACAATGAAACGATACGTTTCTTGTAAGTGGTCTAATTGTTAGTATTGAATTTTAGGTATAGTATCCCCTTGGTATTGCATAAAAATTACATAAAAATTCTTTGTTGCTTTCGTTTCGCATAGGGGAATAAAAGTGCTGTTGATAAGGTTAGTGCTAAATTGGGATTGCTTTGTTAAACGAAGGAAGCAGAGCTTCTCGTAACATCTATCTCTCGGAATAAGTTGATTCCTTGAGAACGAGAATCATATGTAACAAAGAGAGCTTCAATTTCATCCCTTATCGTCCACATCTCTATATGCCTATGAGCTGCAGTGCAGAAGTATCATCATACCAATCGTGGGTCATCGCAAACCGAAAGACGTTGTTATTTCGGTCCGGCACATACGCTTTATCGCTCGCTCACATGTGTGAGGTCTTGGCGGCGTTGTCCATTTTAGCTTTCCTGTCAAGGTCACGACGGCTTTGTACTCAGCATCCTTTTTTATTCAATTGTGAACACCAATTTTCCTTGGTGCAACTTCATTATAGCAACCGAAAATCACCTTGTCAACACCCCGAAAACTGCATAGCATCAAGGTTTTCTCTAAAAAATCGTCCATTATTTCCATGCAGTATTTTCTATTCTTTTTAGTGTTTTTTAATGTTATATATTCCACGAAAAAAATTTTTTAAAAAATTTTTTCGTGAGCTATAAAATCGGCATTTCGTGGCAACATTTCGCCCTGTGTCGCTCTTAAAAAAGTAACGGCGAGTGTTTACTCGCCTGAGCAAACGCCCGCCTTAAAATGCGTTGTTTTGTTTTTCAGCCACCGTAGTTTTTATCACTCATTAGTATGCAGACATACCATTTGCCGTTTGCTTTGGTTACGCCTACGGCGATGTATGGATATTTGGAGTTACCAACATATGACCAGTGTCCTTTGCTATGATGAAAGCCGTCTGCGATTCGGTCGGACATACTCTCCGCTGTTCCGAACCAATCTCCCATACCGATGGCTTCACGGCTGTATCCCTTATAGCAACTGTCCTCCGGCATTCCATACGATTCCAGATCAACAAACTGTCCGTATTTAAGTTCCGTGCTGACATGCTGTTCTCCACGATGTTCGAAGTTTGTTGTAAGCTCGTTGGCTCTGTACCGTGCCACCTCTGTTAGACCTGGAAGTATCGTGGCTGCAGTTTCACCCTGTGCTATACGATAGGCATTTATTTTTGCTATAACAAGTCTTTCGATATCTGCAGGGTCAACCTCTGGCCATTGTATTCCTTGATATGTTTCTTCTTGCGACTCTTCAGCTTTCAGCAGTGTTTCTTCTTTGGGTTCGGTATTTTCTACCGCCGATGGTTCAGTTGGTTTTGTTATTTCCGTAGGCGTGGTTTCTTCCTGTGGCATTTCCGTTGTTGTAGGTTCTGTGGTGGTCGTGGACGGAGCGGTTGCCTGATCCTTGCTCTCGGTTGGGGTAAGCTCTTTTTCTGTCTGCTCTACCGCCGTCACAGGCGGTGTTGGATCAGTGAGCGTTTCTGTTATTACCGTTTCCGATACCGTTGTCGGTAGACTTTTGGTAGGCGGTGGTACGGTGTTGCCACCGCATCCCACCATGCTAACGAGCACCCCACAGCAGAGAAGAAGGGTTATGATTTTCTTCATATATCCTCGACCTCCTCCAGTCCTTGCATCACTTCCACCATTATTCGTGTTGCGAGAATAAATCCCGAACTGAACGCCTCACGCTCGGTGATGCAGGACAGTTCGCTTGTGCAGTCCTTGAACTTTTCAAAGGTTTCTTTCTGTTTCTCTGTGAGTCCTGCATTGAGTTCTTCCTCGTTTTTGCATATTAGTTTGACGAGTTTGTCTACTCTCGTTCCTCGCTTGATATACCTCTCGTGCGGACTGATGTTGCCATAGTATAAATCTTCAAGTGTTGTCATGTGCGTTGCACCTCCTTTTGCAACACAACACATACCACAACGCCTTCCACAAGTCCAGATAATTATTGAAATAAAAAGCAAACGTGCCGCCTTTCAGCGACACCCTTGACAAACCTATTTCTTGTTCTTTTTCCCACGGCGCTGATAATCGGCATTGATTTCTTCAGACCAATCGGCACTGAGAGGTGCGCTTGCTCTCACATTGCAAACTGCTTTTGCAACCGATTCGTACAGTATATGTGTGCCTTGTCCATCTGCATTGTAGTTTACGGCTCGGTCTTTATCGATACCGTAACGAGCTGCCGTTTCGACTGCATCAATATTTGCACCTATAAACAGGAACTCCCAACCATATTTTTCTTTCTGTCGCTCAATCATCTTTTTTACCTGCTCACTGCTATAACGATGACTTGCATTCTCTTGACCATCGGTTGTGATAACAAACATTGTATGCTCCGGTACATCTTCGGGACGGGCGTACTTATGGATATTGCCGATATGGTGGATTGCGCCGCCGATAGCATCGATAAGCGCGGTGCAACCTCTAACGATATAATCCCTGTCGGTCATCTTGGGGATATCGCCGAGCTTTACACGGTCGTGCAAAACCTCGCTTACGTCATCAAAAAGCACAGTTGAAACATAACAACCGCCGTCCTGTTTCTTCTGCTTTTCAATCATAGAGTTAAAACCGCCGATGGTATCGCTCTCGAGACCTGACATAGAGCCGCTTCTGTCCAAAATAAATACGAGTTCAGTAATGTTGTTTTTCATAATAAAAACCTCTCTTTCATTTGATGTCTACATTGTACATCAATAAAAGAGAGGTTAGGTCGCTTCACATGCGACAAATTATTCCTTAATAAAAATAACCTTATCACCTAAATGCACTGTATCAACTTTATATTCAGCATCGCGCCAAGCTTTGCTTTGGACATGGGAATTATTATCCCACCATTGCTTATACTTATATGCAGAATCAGGCAACTTCTCAGCAAGGATTCTTTCTATCTCCGCATAGGTCAATATATTTTTTGATTTTGAGGTTTGCTTCAAATAGAGAAATATCGGATCATATTTTCCCATACTCATCCTCCTTGAAGCCAACAAGAACAAAGTCATCACCTATAAGCAATGGCCTTTTTACAAGCATACCGTCTGTTGCGAGGAGTCTTAGCATCTCATCCTCGCTCATTTCGGGTAGTTTATTTTTAAGATCTAACGATTTATAAAGCAGACCGCTTGTGTTAAAGAACTTCTTGAGCGGCAATCCGCTTTTGTTGTACCATTCGATTAATTCTTCAAGGGTGGGATTGTCAATCTTTATATCCCTCAACTCATATTCGATTTTGTTATCATCCAACCACTTTTTTGCTTTTTGGCAGGTGGTGCATTTCGGATAACAGATAAACTTCAACATCTTCAATTGCTCCAATCATCTAAATCTACTAAAATCTTTACATATGTATTTTTCAAACTGCGGTTTGCAATATTCTTCACGAACACCAGAAGCGGGGTTTATTTTATTGCCGTTAAACCAAATGCTATGCCTTCCAGCATTTTTTCCGTTTTTATTTGTAACGCACTCTTCTAAAAACTCCTCAGAAGATAGTATCCACATCATATCAAGGCGTTCAGAATAAAAAACAAAATAAAAATTCTCAGTCTGTTTATGATCGATTGCGGCAAACAGAGCAGCATCTCCTTCTGTTACATCTTTTGAACGTGCTTTTATTTGTATCTCAATAAAAGTTCCATCACTCTTTTTTATCACACAGTCTACACCGTGATCATCAACCAAAGGAGTATAGCAATCCAATCCTTCCATCAACATGTCGCCAATTAATCTATATTCCATTCTTTTGCCGAATCCGGCGGAATGTCTAAAAGAAATACTCATATAATCACCCTACTTTAACTTATCCCATTTATCTTTGAAATCTTCTTCGTTAAGACAAAGAATATTATCGTATTTAGAAGTGTTAAACGTGAACTTGCGCATAGTTGTTTCTTGATGCTTGCCGTTTTTGCCTTCGCTTTGCATCCATAATTTATATCCTTCTCTAACACTTTGAGCAACCAAATTACTTTCGATAATATAATATTCGGGTTGTTCAAGTTCATTTAAGGATAACAAAACATAATAAATGTTATCGCCTTTAAGTTCTTCACATTTTTTGTTCAAAATCCATTGTTTGCTTTTTCCGCGATTAGTTTTAACCTGAAGTGCAATTTGTCTTTGGGTTTCTCTGTTAATGGCTAAAATATCAAAATCCTTTGTATTTGACATAGGAACCGCTGCGGTAAAACCACGACGCTCAAGTTCAGCGGCGACAAAGTATTCTCCGCTATTTCCTATGCTAACAGTATTCTCTTTCATTAAATTCACGCTCCAAGTAAACTTTGATCAAAGGCAAATAAAGCCTCGTTAATTTCAAAGATATTGTAATTTCCTTTGCTGATAAAGTATTCGATTATGATGTCGAACTTGTTGCTGTGAGAAAGCGCAAAACCCGCCTTTTTGAGCATATCTTCAGTTTCATCAAGCGAGAGTTCCAATGAAATTGCAAATGCTATTGCAGTTGGCTTGCTCGGTTTATAATGCACATCGCTGCGAATTTTAGAAAAGAGTTTACGGTCAATATTGTCCTTCTTATAGCATTCGGCATCGGTCATTCCTTTTTCATCAATCTTGCGAAGAAGCATTTGAGAGAAACTTTCATCAATGTGTTTGAGTTTAGCATCCAAATCTTCCTCGGCCATCATCGCCTTGCATTCGCACAAGTCTGATTCAAACAAGCCAACGGATGCTTGCATGGGAGCCATTGGAGTATTCATCCGCATACTCTCACGGCGGTAATCGGTATGCTCATCTACATAGTTATCGTCTATGTATTCTGTAATGTCTGAGAAGAGTTTTTCACTTATCTTATACGCTGCCTTATCAAATATAACGATATATACCATCATATCATTTTCAAGCAGGAAAACGCTAATAACGTCTATTGCAACCTTCAACGCCTGATCCTTTGGATATCCGTAAACACCAGAAGAAATAAGAGGGAATGCCACAGTTTCGCAGTTATGCTTTTTTGCAAGAGCCAAAGACTCACGATAGCATGATTCAAGCAGTGACTTCTCGCCGTGCTTACCATCTTCATAAACGGGGCCGACAGTATGTATGACATATTTAGCAGGAAGATTATATCCACCCGTGATCTTTGCCTTGCCGGTCTTACAGCCATCGAGAGTCTTACACTCAGCAAGCAACTCCGGTCCTGCCGCGTAGTGAATCGCACCATCAACACCGCCACCGCCCAAAAGCGACTCGTTTGCAGCATTAACAATGGCATCTACTGTCATTTTTGTAATATCATTTCGTACAATTTCTAATGGCATATAAATCACCTTTGAAGTAAAGTTGTTGCATCATTAAATATTTATTCAGCCTATAAAACAACACACAACTAGAATTTAAATCTCTTACTTTTGAGAAGTATATTACTAAAGTAAATTCTCATTACCTATAGTGAATTGTTTGGAATTTAAATCGCAATCTATATCCGTTTTGCTTAAAACATCTGATAATTTCAGAAAATACATTCGTTCTATTTTTGGATAATAGAATAAAACTCCAAATTTGATATTTGGTATTGAAAACCAAGCCAACATTTTCTCTGTTTCGATTTTCTTATTATATGTTTCCTTTGTTTCCATAGAGTTGTCAATTATAAGCTCGCATAAATATGTTTTATTTTCAATTTTAATTTCAAAGTCCAAGTTTAACTCCTGAAAAACTAAACTTTGCTGAATCCCTCGACTAGCCAAATACTCCTGCGCCTGTTCAAAAATAGGATTTCTTCTTAATTTATCTGTTTCAATCTGCTTAATTTTTCTCAATTCTGTCAATCGTTCTACTAAATAAGATAAATGGGATAAGTTAGAATCTGAGAAAATTATTTTTGTCATTTTATCAATTAACTCATTAATTTCTTTTATTTTATTCTTATTGTCCGACCTCATGCGACGAATATCTATCTGTCTTCTTGAATTCAATTTGAATGTATCAATATACAAAGTTCCGCGATCATTTGCCGCTTCAAAAACAAATCCGTTTTTGGCATCTCCACCTATAATCGCAGGATCAGGTCCACTAAAAATATTATCTCGACACGGATCTAAAAGTTTATCGCTCCAATGATCACTCTTTTCTCCATTGCATTTTTGGCAGCAATAATATAGATTAGGGTATTTATGTAAATCTTCGGGTGTCTTGGCTTGAGGCTTAAAGTGATCTATTTCGAAAAAATCTTCTGAAACAAATCCAACCTCATTTTCTTGAAGTTTACAGTATGCACACTCATGTGAAAAATCGTTTCTTAAATATTCCTTACATTTTAGGCTGTGATAATTTGCCCACCGTTGTTTTCTTATATACTCCATTTCCCCACCTATTGTTTTCGATCGTCTAATTTTTCATTAATTTCCTGTAATAACTTTAACGTTTCAGTGGTATAATTATGCTCTTTTTCAACAGCAGAATATAACATATTATCTCTTCTTAATGAGCACGCACGTTTTATCTTTTCTGCTACATCTTTATATCTATCAACAATTTCATTTTTTCTTAGCTCATAGTCATAGTCGCTAAAAGGAGCAAAATTATTGAGTTCGTAGTTGGTAAGCAAGACCGCGTATATTGTACTATCATGTTTTCTAATTTCTTTTAATACATCTATTCCTTTATAGGTGACTTGCTTATCTAAGTGAAAATCAATAATTAGAAAATCGACTTCCTTTTCTAATACGATATTATAATAGTCTTCGACTTTTTGTGGTAATTGAGGGATATTTTCGAGTTTTAGCCCTTCTGTTGCAAATAATCTAGTATATATATCGACATTGGCTGGCTCATCTTCAATAAATAGCCCTATTAGTTCATTCATATTACGCCTCTCCCTTCGGCAAAGTTACGATGAATTTTGCACCATGCAAATTTTCAGATCGTTTTACAGTTATTTCTCCGTGATATTTTTCCACAATGTCTTTTACAATATTCAATCCCAAGCCTATACCGTCTTCTTTAGAGGTTTCAAAGGGCCTAAAAATATCTCTTTCTTTCCCCTGTGGAACCCCATCGCCTGAGTCTTCAAAGTGGATAATAAGGTGTGAAACACTTTCGAATGCATTAATAGAAATATTACGGATTTCCTTTCCTTTGACTTGCTCAAAAGCATTCGTAATCATATTTATTATAACGGATTCAAAGTCAATCTGCTTGATTTTGTATACTATGTTTTCATCACAATGGTGAGTTAAATTTATACCAAAAGCGCCAACTATAGTTTCATAAAATCCACAAACTTCGTCTAATGCCGAAAGAATATTGATCTCTGTATCTTTTTCTCTTTTCTTTTTGCGTAAGAAATTGATTATCAAATTACTATAAGCATATATTCTGTCGAAATCACCTTTGACAACATCCACAACATTCAAGATTTCATCTGTATTAACGCCCATCCCCAAATATACATTGACAAGGTGCAGGCTTGTTTGGATTCTGCTTACAATATCACTTGTTTCATGACCAAAAGATCCCGTCAACATACCTAATGAAGCCAAATTTTTATATAAATTCAACTCACTTTCCTGAAAATCAATCTTTTCTTGATATGCTTTTTGGGTTTCGGTATAGTGCTTATTGTAACTTTCTTGAATCGCTTCTATTCCTTTCTTTCTTTCTTCAGTATGTGCAATATATGTTTTTAACAAGTTATTAATTTTAGGGTTTGAGACTTCGCCGTCTGTTGAAGATAACTCGCCAATCTGTTTGACTATTGCATCATCACGATACAATTGCTTCAATTCTTCAAACTTAGAATCTATTGCATGTTTCTCTTCTTCTAGTTTTTTTAACTTCTCTTGTTCAAGCAAATATGCCTTACGTCTAACATCACTGATTAGATTAGTGCATTGAGTCAAAAAACTAACAAGCTCTACATATGCTTCATTCTCTATTATTCCTTCTCTGTTTGTTGCATCGATTAATAACGGATTGCTTTCATCGCCAATTTTTACAACACCTATAACCTGGTTGTTACCAACCAAGTATCCGTGCGTATCTTTTACTTTCTTTTGGTCCAACAATAGCCAATCGTTTCCTATGTCACCATAAGGTTTAACTCTAAAGTTGTCACGGTATATTTTTATTCCGCAATACGTGTCTAATACACGTTGTGCAAATCTAAAATTATAACCTGATTCCGCATCAGATAGGTTTGCGCTATCTCGAATAAAAAAGTATATTTCAGCACTCAAATTTCCACATAATAATGGTTTATCATAATGTTCTTCTATGCAATCTGTTTTTCCATCCTTATCAGTATATGTTATTCGCGAGTTTTGAGCATTATTATAAACCTGAGCATCTATCTTGGCATATCTAAGATCCAAAATTTCATTAACCAAAACCATATCTTCGACTTTAAAATCCGGCGCTACCAATTCTATTTTAAAGGGATCCTTTTCTATGAAATCAGGAGCAACTAACAATCGAAGTTCTTTCTGTAATTTATCAATGTCCTTTTGTTTCCACTCATCACGCAATCCTTCCATTACCAAAGCCATACCGGTTATAGGTCTATCAAGACTGTATTTATTATACAGCTCTTCTAGTATCTTGTATTCATAAGATTCCTCAGGTCGTTCAAGAATATCGAGTGAGCTAGACACATCGCCAATAAGCAATTCCATATCCTCATATTTTTGAATTATTGGAATTACTCTAGTTTCAAACAAATCCAAGGTATCCTCTTCAAAAAACATTGGATATTCATATGGAGCGGAGCCCAAAATTTCCACAACACATTCTTTATCTTCTTGAAGTATTTTATTCGTTACCATAAAATAATCAAGTTGATTACAGATATATTTTGCAGCGGTAGACTCTTCATGGTCTCTAAGTATACTTATCCTCTGAAGCAAAGCAGCGACATTGATTTCTTCAAAGCCATTCCAATTAATGTTTACTTCATATGGAACTTCAGAATTAGGGAAAGACAAAATCTTTACCCTTTCAGCAAGTCTTTCTACCGAAAATCTACCTATTCCTTTTTTACCAGCCTTTTTTCTTCCATTAGGTGTATAAGGAACGGTTATTTTATTATTTGTTCCTATAACCATCCACTTGTTTTCAAAATCCGCTTGTGTCATTCCAAAACCTGTATCGATTAGAATGATTTTGCTCTGTGGTGTATTAGGTTTATCTAATATTATTTTAACACCATATGCATCGGCATCGTAAGAGTTTTTGATTAACTCAACTAGTGCGGTAACAAAATCTGTAACCAACTCTCTTCCTAGTTGACTAATATGACGCGAATTTGTTTTAAATTGCAACTTTTTCACAATAGTCACCTCATTGTTCCTTAATAAAATCTATTTCCCTCTGTGACAAATCATAAGCTCTAAAAACAAGATTATCTAATTGTTCTTGATGATTAGATAAATTGTCGACATGTTTTGAAACAAAATAAGATATTTCCTCAAAACACTTGTTTGGAAATGGCAACATATTCAATTCATTGGCAGAAACTTGCGTATTTCCACTTGTGCTTACAAATATGTAGTTAAGTAATTTTGAATTAAGCAATCCTAAATAAAAATAGAGTACCTCTGGTGGCAAAAGTTCCGATTTGTCTGAACCTGACAAAAAATTAATATGGTTTTCTAGAAAATAATTATCGTATTTTTCTAAAAAGTTATCTGAGATGAGACAAGATTTTAATCTTATATCCTTTTCAAAGTTTGTCGTTCTTTGTATTAGTAATCGTTTTCCTGCCAAAACATAGGGCTCAGTTTTTGTAGTTATTTGTGCAAAAGCTTTTCTGTCGCTTTGAGGCCACGACTCAATATAATTAAACTGTACAGGTTGTACCGATGCTCCATAAATTACAGGAATTCCTTTTTCGTCTGAATCACACAGCATATTTTTCTGCTGATTCCAAACAAATAATCCGTTAGAAAATTTAAGTTTTTGTTTATCAGCGAGTCGTATACTATTACTTTGAATTTTATCTAATATATCATACATTTCTGGTTTTCTATTAATAACAAACATATAGTTATTCTCTTGGCCTAACATCAAGCGTCGGCGCTCAACAGAAAACTCAGAAACAATCTTTTGTTCTCCGGTTGCAAACTGAATTTTTGTTTTAGTATTACGCGGCTTGCTATTTTGCAAACAAATAATTAAAACTGCCTGCTCTGCTCGATCAAAAATATTTTGTCTAGAATCAATGTGCAATATAGATTTAATTCTTAACTCTTTTAATTGTTCGCGTATTTTTTTGAAATACAATCCTGAACGGAGAGATTGTGGTACAATAAAACTGACTATTCCATTAGGCACAAGATGTTTTATTGCCCAATGTATAAAGAGTGAGTATATATTTGGTTGTCCATAAAGAACCTCTTCATAACCCGTGATTTCTTTTAAAGCATCATTATCTAATTTAAAATAAGGTGGGTTGCCAAGAACTATGTTGAATTGTTTTTCTTCTATTTCAGAAATTGTATTTTTCAATTTAATGTTATCCAATTCAATTCTTTTCCATATAAAATCGTCGTTTTTATATCCTAATTCAAATAGAACATTAATGATATTAATTCTGGTTACTACCACAGCGAACGGATTTACATCATATGCATAGACAACGTTATTCACATAGGCAACAAGGTTGTCTATTGTTAACCATTGTTTCAATAACTTAATCGTTTCTACAATAAATACACCCGTACCACATGCTGGATCTATGATAGAAGCATTTTCGTCAAGTGATTTGAAATCACTTTTTAATTCCTTTATCATTTTCTTCACAATTCCCACGGGAGTATAAAATTGTCCAAGTTTCTTTTTTATATCTTTGTCTATTAAGGTGTCGTGCTCGTTAATCAGTTGGTATATTTCAGAAAAAGTAATATCGGTGTTATTTATTCCTTCTAGCACTATAGAATTTCTTATTCTATACCACGAATAAAACCCTTCTTTATCAACCATTTTTAACATCGTTTCAAAATCAATACCACGACAAGTTTTACATACAAGGTGAAGTGTTACATGCACAAATGCAACTTCAAATGATATTGTTTTTTTGAGAAGTGATACATCGGATTCTAAAACCTTATTTTTATTAGAATAGAACATCTTCCCATAATAGTTATTTTCAAAGGATAATGGAATAAGTGCTTCCACCTCCTGTGAAACAATTGATACAAATTCTTTTATCTCTTGTTGCATAAATGAAATACCTTCCAACGTTGTATTAGTAAACTTCCGGTTATCTATCCCTTAAATACTTCATAAGCTGCACGGTTGCTTTACTACGTCCCTGAACACTTGAAAGTCCGTTTTCTTTTAGTTCTTTCAACGGATACTTGTCCGGGGCGTATTTTTCTATGAGTTTTAATTTCATATAACGGATGTCGGGATCCTTGGCTAAATCTTTATAATAGGGATAGTCCTCGTCCGAACGGTTTCCGTACAAATCGGCGGCAATTACTTCGCATTTATACATAATGGCTTTATATTTTTCACCTACATAGATATAAACGGTATCGCCAACCGATGTATTGGTGGACTGACTCCATTCAATTACATCCAAATTATCGAAAGCGGCTACAATATCGTAATACTTGGGATTGCACGGAATAACCCACACGTCATCAAGCCGAGAGGAAACCTGACGTCCTTCAGCTTTGGCGCGAATATCATTTAACCACTCGCCGTTATACTTGAAATAGCGCGGTCCGGCAACGCCCCATTTACTACCGAGCAGTTCCGTAGCAAGAGCAGAAAGAGACAATTTTCTGCCCTCGTATTCCACGGTTTTGTCATCAACAACGCTGCACTTTGCACCGGAGTTTTCATTACCCTGACTAACGAATGTAATAGTAGCACCCACGGGGATGTTACACTTAGAGAAGGTAAACGGTGCCATACGCTCAATGTGCTGTTCTTCAATATCCTGCGCCAGTTCTTCACTCTGACGTTCTACCGCAGTCGGCTCATATAGATGAAGCCGATCTTTACGACCGCCCAAAACCGCGATAGTTTCAAGGATGGAATATGCCTGTTCGGGAGACATAGCATAAAACTCACGCACACGCTTTTTGCCGTCAACATTGTCAATAGAACGCAAATTTGGATTGAGCTGGTCAATCAGCGCATGGAGTTTCAGATCCGTTAACCTTTCCTCAACTTCATATGTAGCATAAATGCGGAAGGCAAACGGAATGCACTCGCTGTTATTTAGTTGTTTCAACCGTGATTCCACATTATCGGCATAACCGATTTTTACATATTCCTTAAATGACGGATTTGTAAGTATGTATATTACTCCCATTTTTATCTCCTTTACATAGTTAAATTCCTTTAACTTTGGTAATGGAATCAATTGAAAAATTGATATCTTTTGTTTTTATGTTTTTACCTTCGCCAATAAAGCTTGCTTTTCCAACTAATTTTGTTTGATTTACCGTGTACATACTTGCCCAATAATCAATTAAAACAGCGAATTCAACCTCTATGCCATCGTCGGACACGAGATATTTAGTGATTTGTACATTAGGTTCGTCAACATCACTACCTTCCACAAGTCCAGGCAGAAACTGTTCCTCATTGTCAGAAATGCAACTCATAACATCATCAACTATTGAAGAATTGACTAATTCTCTATCTATGAAAAATCTGATGTTTCCATCCAACACTTCTTTTAACGCTAAATATGCACATTTAAATATATCTTGCCAAAATTCATCCAATGGGTCGATAATCTCATGAAATAATGCGTTTCTTAAAAAATACACAAAATTCAAGAACCATTTATATGCATCTATTTCGGGAACAGTTTGACCATCCTCCACTTTGTATATGAAGTGAACACACGGGAGCTGCGAAAAGAGAACATCTTCTTTAATGATGTTTGTTTCTTTCATTAGGGCGAGTTCTTGAACAAGGTTTGCGTTTATAGCAAGTGTTACTGAATTTAGGCGTGCGAGCATTTTAGAGTCAAATTTAGAATTAAAATCACCATTTGTTATTTGGACAATAAAACTTAAAGATGCTCGATCAATTATGGCTTTTGTTACAGACTCAATAAAAGCGGATTCATCATCAATAAACTTTGAAAGTTGTGCTTCGGACAAATTTTCGCTTGATATCAAATCGGAAACATCAACCTTAACCGATATAATTAGCGGAGCTCCATCGATGTAAAAATCCTTGTCCAAATATTTTGCGTGGATACAAATTTCCGTGTCGCGAGAGTACTTAATACTTAGCTCATAATCATCGGTATCCTGTTTCCATGCATACGCCTTATTGACTGCGTAAAAATCTTCCGAGAAAAAGCGATTATATTTATGGTTTTCCAAGGTGAAACATCTGCCCAACTTGTAGACTTTCAAAATATTATCCTTCACAACATCCAATTTGTTGTAGTGGTAGAATTTATTTTGAAAGTCATCCAAGTACGGATTGAGATAAACTTTATCACCTTTGCCGATTACTTCATCCAAATTTTCCTTTGGATATAATTCTCTTAAAGTGGCAACAAAAGCAAACCATGTTTTTATAAACATAGTCACATAATCTGATTCTGTTATAGCACGCCAAT
Source organism: Oscillospiraceae bacterium (assembly GCA_017461245.1). Taxonomy (GTDB): domain Bacteria; phylum Bacillota; class Clostridia; order Oscillospirales; family Ruminococcaceae; genus SIG578. The sequence goes on along the minus strand of JAFTYW010000008.1, from coordinate 85,087 downwards.
TTTCATATTTCTGTACATTATCAGACATAAATTACTTCCTTTACTTTTGCGCCTCCAACCAAAGAAGTGCTGTTTCCTCGTCTGCTTCGATTGCCATTTCTACGGTATTGACTGCAAGATCCAACAAACGTTTTGATTCTTCTCTTAATAGGAAAGACTCTTGTACTTTATCTGAAATTTCTCGTTGCTTAGTCATATCAAGAACAGGAATCAAAACTTTTTCAACATCCGAAGGCTTCCAATGTTGAATAACCGCACCATTACAATCTCTTTCTGCTTGGAGTTGAACAATCGGAGAATTGAGTACAAGCGTAAGATAATCCGGCAGAACGACATTTGAATCTTTTACAGTCAAATGCAACAATGCGCCAGAAGTTACTGCTTCCATATCTTTTTCAAGCTTGTATGCAATTCCTATGCTACCATCTTTAGAGAGAAGAATAGTATCTTTTTTGGGATACAAATCTTCAATGTTCGGGACGATATCCTTGGAGAGCATTATAGGCGGAGTTGATATTTCATATTTATCAACATCACTTACTCTAATAAATGGAATACCTTCTTCAAGATAAGCTTCGCTTCCGGGTTCAATTGATTTTTTAATAAAAACAAGTCCTTGATTGCCACCAAGAGTAATAGTTGGGTGCTTACTTAAAGTTTTAAAGAGTGCATCATATTTAGGATGATAATATTCTGCATCCAAACGACCGCTCTTTAAGAAACTCTCGGATAAGCTTTTTTCCGAATGTGCAATTGCTGCACTATATGAAGGAACATGAAGAATATCATCCAAAATCATTTCAGCTTTACGATACAAATCGAGTGCTTGGAGTCGATGACTGTTAGCTGATATAAATAATTCCTCAATATTTTTTTGGAGCTTCATTGAAAGTAATGGAATTTCTATTTCCTTTACCTCTTCCGGATTAACATTGGTTTGATTAACGGATTGTCTTGCTCTTGCCCGTATAGCTTTAATTCCTATTTCGGTATTCAAAAATGTTGTAAGATATTCTGGCAAAATGACACTGCTATCAGGAACAAATTTGACCAAATACGAGGCATATGTGAATGGCGTGTCATCATTTTTATAATAAATGCCAGTTCTTCCTACCCATTCATAAGAATTTGTCCTATTAAACAATACATCCTTATTTTGAAGAGAAAAAGCTTGATACTCTATGTTTGATATATCTGCATATTTTTCAACTTCCAAATCAGTCAGCATATGATGTAGTTCGTTCATTCTAAAAATGGGGTATCCTTTTTTCTCTGTATTCATATCAATTGACATACCATATTGAGAAGATAGGATTACTTTGCCAATCTTTGAATAAGTATACTTTGGATTTTTAGGAATGTTTGTCGTCCAGAATTGACTATCTATTCTCTTATCTTTGTTAGCTAACGCTTCGGTTAAGGTGATTTCTCTGCAATCCAGCCCGTCCATTAAAGCTTTATATTTTGCTTCATTGAAAGGTTCAACAGACGGGCTTATCGAAAAAAACTTAAACCTTCCTTCTTTGCGAATTCCTCAAATGCTTCGGCAATGCCTGCTTCCATTTCTACAATTTCGCCATCATCATTTTTATAGGAAACTTTGTACAGATCGTGAGATACAATCAAATGGCCATGTTCATCCAAAACAAATCTTCCTGTTTCGGGATCCGTAACATAAAGTTTATCGCCGCTATTGTCTTTTCCTCTCTTTTGCTGCGTTGCAAAGAAAATAGGATAATTCTCTTTCTTGGGGCAAAGCTCATCATCCCACTTTTGAACGAACAAAACGCTTGTTTTTGTTCCAGTATGCGGTTTGAAAGTATTTCCGTGCACACCAACAACAGCAAGTATTCTGCAACGCTCTGCAATATACTCACGAATGTATTTGTCACTGCTGTTATTAAATCTTCCTTGTGGCAAAACAATTGCCATTCGTCCTCCAGGACGTAAAAAATCAAGATTACGTTCAATAAACAAAATGTCGCGCCCAACTTTGCTTTGCATCTTTCCGTTTTTCGGATTCTTGCCCATTTCGTATCTGCCAAGTATTCTTGTTTCCTTAACATCACCTGCGAAGGGAGGATTTGCCATTACGATATTAAAATCAAATTCCTGATATCCTTTTCCTCTGCGAAGCTCTTTTAATCTATCAAAACCTTCAAAATAAGTGCGCATCCAATCCTCTTGCTTTGCCGTTTCATCCCAACGGTCATAATCAAGAGTGTTCAAGTGCAAAACATTGGTATGTCCATCACCGGCAATCAAGTTTAAGGTTCGTGCAACACGAACAGCTTTTTCGTCAAAATCGATTCCGAAGATATTGTCTTTTACATATTCGGTAAATTCGAACGGCTTTTGATCCAAAGAGAAAAGCTCACTAACTTCCATATTTCTGTCAATAGCCATCTGTCGCCATACATGGAAGATGGTATGCACAGGGAAACCACTACTACCACAAGCAGTATCTATCATCTTTTCATTTTCTTTAGGATTGAGCATCTTTACGCACATTTCGATAACATATCGAGGGGTGAAAAATTGTCCTTTTTCTCCTTTGCTGGACTTGCTCATCAGATACTCAAAAGCATCATCAACAACTTCAAGATTACTGTTAAAAAGCTTTACGTTTTGCAAAGAAGCAACACAAATAGAGAGGTGCGACGGAGAAAGAGCAATTTTTGAGTTCTGCTCAAACACACCTTTCCATTTTTTATTTGCTTTATCAAACAGGTCTTGAATCGCTTCTTTTAATTTGAATTCTGTTCTGCCCGCATTAGTGAATTCAAGATAACGAGAAGGCGTTTGACCACTCAACCATTCATCATAAAGCTTTGTAAAAATGAGCTTAAAACATTCTTCAAACACATCAACGCCGGCATTAGCTAAAACTTCATCTTCAAGTTCTTTAATTTTATCTTTTAAAGAAACTCTATCTTTTTGCAATATATCGTTTGCCTTAAGATCCTCAATAGTCCAACGTTCAGACACGATATCCATAAGTGTTTGAGATGCCTTGGGAATATCTCTGATGTCCTCGAAATAGTTGGGATCTTTGCGGTTATAATACGCAATTTGTTCGCCGTTTGTCCAAACTGCAATAGGCGCACCTGTGCTATTGCAATATCCCTTCAATTGTTCCTTGCCGTCTTTAAGCTTCGGCTTTTTAACTTCAACTACAATATACGGAACAATAGGACGATCCTCATCCATAATAACAATATCGGCACGCTTTACTTCACGTCCAAAATACACTTGATATTCCAGTTTCATACGAGAAACGGGATACCCATAATCGTTAATAAGTTTATCAACAAATAATTGACGAACAACTTCTTCTGGATTAAGTCGAATATCTTTCTTTCTAACAAGACAACTAACAACGGCATATTTTTTGCCGTTTTTATCTTCTCTTTCAATAAGTCTTGCATTTAATCGCTCTATAGCTTCATTCGAAAATTGTTCAGCTTTATAGGATGTATCTTTCAAAATATCATAAATGGTCATAATATAACCCTCCTAAATTACATTTAAGTGCAAATCATATCATCCAAATCGGGACGATGAGGTTATCTCTGTCGAAGGCAGAGAGGCGGTCGCTCATACAGAGCACGGCAGATGTGCCGAGCACCAAGGGCGATTTGTCGATAAGACTGAAAGTCTTTGTAATTCTCTTATCGGGATTAGCCGTTTTCTTGATCTCCAACGGACACAACTTGCCGTCGCCTTCGATAATAACGTCAATCTCTCTTGCATCACGGTCGCGATAATAGTTGAGATAAGGTTCTTTACCGGCATTCTGATAGCTTTTCATAATCTCAGACACGGTAAAGTTTTCGAGTAATGCGCCACTCATCGCACCGCTTTCTGCAACCTCGGGGGAAGACCATTTTGTAAGATAGCAGATAAGACCTGTATCATAAAAATACAATTTCGGCGTTTTAATTGTGCGTTTTAAGACGTTGTTGGAATACGGATGCAGAAGGAAGATAATTCCTAATGTTTCGAGTATCTGAAGCCAAGCCTTTGCCGTAGCCTGATCGATATCCGCATCGTCTGCCATAGCTTTATAGTTAACAAGCTGTGATGCACGGGCGGCAACTGCCGTGATAAATCTTGTAAACTTCAAGGCATCAATCGCACCCGAGAGTTCACGAACGTCACGCTCGATATAAGTGGAAAGATAGGAGGAATAATACATATTTCTATCGGTGTATTCTCCGCTTGCAAGACCGGGCATACAGCCGTTCCAAATACGTTCATACATTTGGGGAGTGGTAAGCGCTTGGCTGTTTTTACTATCCTCTACAAGCGCATCAAAATCGGTGGTAAACGGACGGGGTTCTGCACCGATAATTTCTCTTTGAGATAAGGGCGACATATGCAGAAGTGCGACACGACCTGCCAGAGACTCCTGGACTCCTTTCATCAAGCTAAACACTTGAGAACCGGTCAGCCAAAAATCGCCGGGGTTATGATGTGTATCTACATGAATTTTTATATAGGTAAACAGTTCCGGAGCGTACTGAACCTCGTCGATGATAATCGGCGGTTTATGAAGCTGCAGAAACATTTTAGGATCGTTTTTTGCCATTTCTCTTACGGTTAAATCATCAAGGGAAATGTATTCACGACCGATATTTTCTTTTTCGGCAAGTTTTTTAAGCATAGTAGATTTACCGGACTGGCGCGGACCGGTAAGCAAAATTGCCGACCAAGTTTTTGAAAGTTCGGTTATGCGCTGTTCCATATGTCGATTAATATAGCTCATAATACACCTCATCAGAGTATAATTTCTCGATTACATTATATATTATTATGCGCCGGAAGTCAATAAAAATCTCGGCTAAAATATGAGAGTTTCACATTTTAGCCGAGATTTCTCGTTGAGCGTGGATGAATTTTCACTTTTTATCACATTGAATGTACCTTACGAAATAGGTTGCGCATACATTTTATGCGCAACCTATTTGACCGTTTTATTTGTTCTCCTTAAAGAACTTTTGCAGGAGTTTGAGGTGCTTATCGGACATATTTGTTATGGTGTAGGCGTAGGAACAGTAGAAATCGATGAGCCAGAGTTTTGGGATTATCTTTGTAGTTTGGGTTTGGACGGACTTCAGGTGGCCTTGACGAAGCCAGCGGTCGACTGAGTTATCGGTGTAGCCTGTGGTGGCGATGACTTGTGGCACGGTGAGTGCATCAGGGACGGTTTTGAATTCCTGTTCAAGCCATGGGCGGAAGGTTGACGGCAGAGTGGAAGGAAATCCTGTTTTGCGAGGTCGGGGTATTCGTGTGCTTCCATACTTTGCGGTGGAGAATTCGGCGTGGGGTGTAACGTATTTTTCGGGATGCTTTGCCGAGTCCTCTATGTAGGTAAGCAGGTCTTCCTTCAGCACGGTGTATTTTCTTGTTCTCTTGCCGGTGTTTTGGCATTTTATAAAGCCGTTGTTCAGCATCCAAGCGCACTTTCGTTTGCTGATATGCAAGGCGCACCGCACCTGCTCTCCCGACAGCACTTGCGGTAAGCTGCTCAACACTTCTTATCACCTCGGATTGTATAACCTCTGCCTTTATCGTTTGCGGTCCTTACGAGGTAATCAATGAAGGCGTCCTTGGTGAAGATGTAACCGCCCTTATAGGTATAGGATTCGATCTCACCGTTTTTGAGCGCGGCGTATATTGTGTTCTTACCGATAGGCGACCATCGGGTTGCTTTCATCGGTGTTAAGATATCGGGGCATTTCTTGAGCATCTTTTGATAGGCTTCTCTTTGTTTTTCTTGGTTCATTTTAATTCTCCTTGTGTTTTCTTTACCCGAGTTTACACAAAGGATATCACAAAAAACTTGAAAGTCCAGAGATAAAAATTTAGGTTGCGCATACATTTTATGTGCAACCTCTTTTGGACGTTTTGCTGATTTTGTTTAAAGAATTTTTGCATTAGTTTGATATGTTCGCTGAATATTTAAGTGATAGATCTCTTTATTGATTAATACAATGTAGAATCCATTTTCGCACATTATGTGAGCCAAAAACTAAGAGCATCTTCATAATAAAAACTTTCTAGCTCATCATTTTTCATCCAAGCAACCGGAAATACGATTTTCTCAATTGATTTATCTAATAATTTAAATTTAAAACCATTTGCTCTTTCAGAAAACCAAACCCTATATTTTCTGAGTTTAGATTCATCATAAAATGGAGGTTCAACAATTGTTCCTTTTGCATAAGTTCCTAACTTTTTAGAGTACTCTTCTGCTTGATCATACTCTTCATCATCATTTGGATTATACGAGCCAATTCCAATAGACCAATTATTTATAGTTGTTGTAAATGCTTCCGTATGTTCATCAGAGTCACAAAACTTTAATTGACCGTTAGAAAAAGAAATACTATACAGAGAACCTACCTTCATTTCATTAACGTCAATGACAATAGCATAATTAGTCTCTATTTGTACGGTATCTAAAATGTGCTCATTTTTCATATCATAAATATTATAGGGGACATTATAACTATTCTTTTTCACAGAAAAAGGTATTTTTAGTCTTCCATGATTTACACTAAAATAACCTACCGGTGTATCTAATTGTAATATGTTTTCGAAAATATATTCTGACACTTTGGTTCTCCTTACCATAACATATCTTTATTTTTTAGTTCTTTTTTATTCTTAAAATTATTTCTGACCCAATTGAGCAGTTTTTCATAAGGTGGCAATTGTTTTTTATCAAATATACAATCCATATATGTTTGGAATAATGGATGTCCACTTTCGGACAGATACCAAAACTTATATCCCCAACCATCGCGATATCCTCGATTTCCGTTATTTATATCCCATTCCCATCCATTAGGTAAATCACGATATAGTTCGTATTTTTCACATTCCATTAGAGGTAGAAGTGAATTGATTTGTAATTCGTTAAGTCTAAATCCAAAAGTTTCAACTATTTCTTCAGTTTTAATATTAATAAATTCAAATACAATTGTTTTTTGATATAGATCACACAATATATTATATCTATTTGGATTTAATGTCGCGTGGTCATATAATTCAAATCCAAATTTACACATATGTTTTTTTACATTAAATTTACTTAAAGTATCCATTTCAACCTCCTTATTTACAGTATAACATATTTACTGTCCTATAAAAAGGACTTTTATTCAATTATTTCATACCCAAATAGCAACCACCTAATAAACCTACTCCTCACAAACGATTAGAAACCGTTTATGAGGAATACTATTTATAAGGTTTCTCGCATCTATCTCGCAAAAAATCATTACTTTTGCAAAATCTCGCAGAATGGGTGGACGTATTGCACATTTCAGGGACGGAGAGGGGCGGTGCGGTAGATACTGCCTTTTGCTCGAAATCAGTTTGCGGGCAACCGCACGTGAGTTCGAATCTCACCGTCTGCGCCAGGACAACCGTGATCTTATGATTGCGGTTGTTTTCTTTTTGTGCTGTAATGAATAAAAGAAAGCTGCATTTTTAATGCGGCTTTCTTGCTTATAGAGATTTTATAAATCGTTACTTGCACTATGATGCAGTGCGAGCTCGCGCTCTATCTCGGCGCAGATTGCGTCGGCAGGGTCGCGCGCGATGTTGGCGGCGCAGTCGGACATTTTTTTCAGCGCCTTTTGCGGATTGTTTAAAATGCCGAATACCTTGATTGCGGCGTCGTGCGGTGAGTCGGCGACGGAGGCAAAGTCGTTGCCGACCATAAAATCAATGTTTCTGGTTTCGCAGCCGGGAACGGCGTTGATGTATAAAAGCGGCACACCGCTATGTATTGCCTCGCTGGTGCTAAGTCCTCCGGCTTTCGAAATGAAAACGTCGGCGGCCGAAAGATACAGGTGCATATTTTTGGTGTAGGGCAAGGGGAGAATGTTTGCGCGCTCTAGCCGCGCAAGCCTTGATAAGAGCTTATTGTTATTGCCGCAGGCGACTATTACAAGCGCTTTGGGCATCTTCATAGAAACCAGTGCGGCGGTTTTTGCAATTGGTCCGCAGCCCATACTTCCACAGGCGACAAGAACGATCTTTTTGTTCTGTGGCAGGTCAAGAGCATGTCTTGCCTTTAATTTTTCCACACCGCCTACAAAGGATCTTGCAACGGGGATACCCAGCGGCCTTATCTTCTCAGCGCTTACGCCGTTTTCAATAAACTCGGGGGTAACGAGCGGGTGCGGGGTGAAATAAAGGTCGGCCTCTGACTCGGGTGCGCCCGGGTGACAGGTGTAATCGGTGGAAACAAAGGCAGAAAGAATGTTGTCGCCCGTTTGCTTTTTGTATTCGTTGACAAGCAGCGAGCCGAAAACGTGTGTGCTGATAACGGCATCAAAATGGTTTTCTGCCATATATGCCTTAAATTTCTTAACACCCAACTTCATCTGGGTGCGGATAAAGTTGGGGGTATGGTTTTCCTCAAATCTGTAGCCGACACCGAAAAGCTTGGGCAGACGGCGGTAAACAAAGGTGTGCCCGTCAGAGATAAGCTTTTCGTAAAGCTCGTGCAGAAAAAGCAGAGCGTTTTCAATTTCATAGGTGTCACCGCGGCTGATGAGAGCGTCCTTTATCGCGTAGGCGGCGGAATTGTGACCCTGGCCTGTGTTGCAGGATAGAAGTAATATATGCATTTTATTTTCCTCTCTTTCACAAAGGAAATTGCTTTAAATTCTGTTATTTAATTATAATATAAATGTCCCTAATTGTAAATACGGCTTAGAAAATTATTTGTCTTATTGATTGCCCTTCCTTTTCTGTAGCTTAAGATAAATAAAGCCGACAGATGAGGCGATAAACGCACCCAGCGTGTCTAAAATTATGTCCTTCATGGTGTCGGAAAGTGCCTTTTGGCCTATTAAGAGTGTCCCGTCGGCAAGGCGAAATTTTTGCATATTAAGCCCTAAAAGCGAGTCAAAGGAAAACTCGTAGATCTCCCAGAGCGTTCCAAAGGCGATGCTGAAGCAAAAGGCAAAAACCGAAACAAAGAGCGGCGAAAGGTTAATGGAGGTGTGCTTGTCGCGGTTTAAAACGTCAACGACCATAAAACCGAATGCGCCTGACATAAGACTGCTGAAGGTGTGCAGAATGCTGTCCCAATGGGGAACGTGGTAGTAATAATCTCTTATCTCGCCAAGGAAGATGGCGCAGTAGAGAAACACCAGATACATAATGTATAGCGTTTTGGGGACTACAAACTGAAACTTCTTTTCGAGGAAAGAGGGTAGATGAATAACTATAACTCCCAGAACACACTCAAGAAGCATAAGAATGTAGTCCGACATCGGGCGGGTCGTTTCGGCAAGGTTTCCCGTTGACATCAGAATTATTCTGACGGTAAGATAGACTATAGGAACAATGAAGCTTACAAGAACCGAAAAATAAAGAAATCGGGAAAGCTTATCCTTATCTTTCATAAAATTACCTCCGCAAAAAAAGTGTTTTTGTGTTAGGTAGAATAGCATTTAAGAGTTAAATAATCTTAAGAGTTGTATTAAAATATTATTAACTTATTTTTAATTATTTATTATTCGTAAAAAAGTAAAAAAATGCCCGAGCCAAGCGGCTCGGGCTTTGTTTTTTAGAAATCTGTGTTGACGACCTCGGGAGGAGCTTCGAGAAGCTCGGGGTTAGCAAGATAGCGCTCCATCTCGTGAAAACACTTGGCGTAGTAGCCACCTGAGGCAATTCTCTCATCGCAAACAACGCCGAGGGGCATGTTGCGCTCAAAAACGACCTCGCCCTTTTTTGTGGTGGGCCTAAGCTCGCTGTTTCCAAGGGTTATGATCTGGCCAACGGTGCCGAAATCATAAATGTGGTGGAAGATATGATTTGTTCTGATGCTGGCAAGGTTGGAGATGACCATCGAGGTGTGGAAAGGCGAAGCGTCGATAACTGCCTTGGGAAGCAGACCGTGCTTATCCATCCACTTTAAGAGCGAAACAACGGGACCTAAGAGGAAAGCAAACTTTGTAAGCTTTCTCATAATATCGTCGGTCTTATTGCTGTCTTCCTGACGGTTTGCGTCAATGAAGGCGTTGATCTTCTCGTTTACGTCAAAAATAGTGTCGGTAAGCTTGAAGCTCAGCTTTGCCATGGTGCTCTGCGCATCAACTGCACGCTGAACGACCATTGCTACGATAAGGTCATTTCTCGAATATATCTTTCTGTTAACAACAAAGCGGTTAACTGCAGGGAATTTCGCAACAGTTCTTACATAAGCGGCGATAATGAGCGACATATGGCTCATCTTGATGCCCTCGGCACGCTTTTTAACTATGTACTCGTGCATAGGCTCGTAGGGGATATAAACCGTGAGCGAGTTGCAGGCATCACAGCGCTTATCCATAATATAGGGAGCAATGGTATACATCATATCAGTGCCCTTGAAGCGTTTTCCGTCTTTTCTTGGCATATTTTTTCCTCACCCTCATAAAAAATATACATAAATTATACTACATATTTCGGCAAATTACAAGTTTTTTTGTTTTGCTTCGCTCTGTCTGTACTGGCTGGGGGACAACCCTGTGTGTTTTTTGAAGATCCTCGAGAAATAAAGCGGATCGGAAAGGCCTACCGAGATGGCAATGGTGTTTACCGAAACGGTGCTGTTTATTAAGAGGTCTGCCGCTCGGTCAAGCCGCTTTTTGATAAGGTATTCCTTGGGGGTAATGCCTTTTTTTGATTTGAAAAGCCGCGAAAGGTAGCTCTTGTTTATAAAAAGCCTTTCTGCAATGTTTTCAACGGTAATGTTTTTGTCGTAGTTGTAGTCGATAAGCCGCGCCGCCTCCTCAACGTAGTCTATGGAGGTCTTAGCGCCGTTATCTGAAATTAAAACCGAGAAAAACTGATAGAGCAGGCTTATCACCGAAAGCTTGTCGTGATGCTCCATAGAAAAGGAAAGCTGATAAATTCCCTCGAAAATACTCGAGAGGGCGTGCCCTATGTTTTTAACGCTTTTTACGGGGTTTTCGGGGGTTATTCCCACCGACTCAAAAAGGTCGTAGACCATATTGCCGTAAAGTCCCACCCACGAAATTGTCCATAGCGAGTTTTTATCAACAACGTAGTGTATCTCCTCGTTGGGAAACATAACAAAAAGGTTTCCGCCGACAAGACGGATCTTGTCCTTGTGGGAAAGCAGGGTGGCCTGCCCCTCTTTTATGTATACCACCAAAAAGTGCCGCCTTACCTCAGGACCGTAGCTGTGATTTGGGCTCAAGATCCTCTTTCCGCAATAATACATATTAAGCTCACGTGAGTAAGGAAAGCTAAAGGTGTTTTCAAAGCAGGTGGGGTCGTTTTTATACATAATTCTTCACCTCATTTCTATTATATAGTTAAATGTCAAAAAAGTCCATATATATGTTGATTTTTTCTATTTAAAAAGTTCCCTGCAGGGTTTATTCTTAAATTAAGCTATAATGACTATGTTTATGTCGAAATAGGGCAAAGCCTTATTTCGACAGCGAATTCTATGAATTCGCAGACAATTACCAAAGGTAATTGAACATAGCCATTTCAATGATGTCGAAGTTGCAAAGAACGAGCTAAAACGTTTTTTGCAGCAAAGAGCCGATTTTCATCGGCTTTGTCGAGAAATCAAGTAAATTTCTCGACATTCGATAATCATTATATACTGGAAAGGAATGTGTTTTTTATGGAGCATAATTACTCGCAGAAATGGAAAAAGAGAGGCGACAGAACGGGACTTATCCGCAATGCGCTTTTAAAGTCAATGGGCTACACCGATAGCGACATTGAAAAGCCAATTATTGGTATTATAAACACATGGGCGGAGACTAACCCCGGCCACGTTCATTTCCGTCAGCTTGCAGATGCAATTAAGAGAGGCGTCTGGGCGGCAGGAGGATTTCCGTTAGAGGTCAACACCCTCTCAATTTGTGAAGTCTTCTTTGATATATCGAGCCTTGTTTACAGAAATCTGCTCTCTATCACAACAGAGGAGCTTATCGAGAGGCATCCCTTTGACGGAATCGTGCTCATCGGCGGCTGCGACAAGGTTATCCCCGCTCAGCTTATGGCGGCGGTTTCGGCAAATAAGCCTACTATTTTTGTTCCCGGCGGCGCAATGCTCCCCGGTAGCTATAAGGGCCAGACCCTCGCCTGCGGAACAGATAGCTTTTATCTTTACAATGACTACACCTCGGGCAAGATCTCCCTTGAGGAAATGACTAAACACGAGGGCTGTCTTTACGGTAGTGCAGGTGCCTGCCCCATTATGGGCACTGCCAATACCTGCCAGACAGTAACCGAGGCGCTGGGAATTGCCCTGCCCAACTCAGCATCCTGCCTTGGCGTTTCTGCAGAGAAGCTTCGAGTTTGCGAGGAGTCGGGCAGAAAGATTGTTGAGCTTGTTGAAAAGGACATTCGTTGCCTCGACATCATAAACCGCAAATCCATAGAGAATGCCATAAGAGTTCTTATGGCGGCGGGCGGCTCGACCAACCTTATCATCCACCTTACAGCCATCGCAAAAAGAGCTAATATTGACTTAAAGCTCGAGGATTTTGAGAAGATAAGCAACGAAACTCCCGTTTTGGTAAACGTCAAGCCGCACGGAACAGGAACGGTCGGAACTCATTTCCATAACGCAGGCGGCGTTGCCTCGCTTATGAAAGAACTTGAGGGTATGCTTGATACAAGCTGCCTTACCGTTTCGGGCAAGACCGTCGGCGAAAACCTTAAAGACGTTGATATGCCTTACGATAAGGAAATTATTCGTCCTCTTGACGATCCCTTAAACGAAAAGGGCGGCATCAGCGTGCTTTTCGGCAACCTTGCCCCCAAGGGCGCAGTTATTAAGAGAAGCGCCGCATCGCCCCACCTTTTAAACCACAGAGGACCTGCAAAGGTTTTTGAAAGCCTTGAAGAATGCCAGAAATATCTGCTCGACGACAACAGCGATATGACTGCAGACACCGTTATTGTGCTCCGTGGCTTTGGTCCCGTTGGAGCGCCGGGTATGCCCGAGAATGGAAATTATATGCCGCTTCCCCCACAGCTTAATCGCCAGGGAGTTCGGGACTTTGTCAGAATTACCGACTCGAGAATGTCAGGCGGCTGCTTTGGAACTCAGGTTCTGCACGTAGCTCCCGAGAGCGCGATCGGCGGACCGCTTGCTGCAGTTCGTGACGGCGATATTATCCACCTCGACGTTGATAACAATTTGATCGAGCTTGAGATAAGCGACGAGGAAATGGCAGAGCGTCTTAAAAACTTTGTCCCCAAGGAGCATAAGGACATCAAGCGTGGTTTTGTCAGAAACTTTATCGACAACGTAACACAGGCAGACGAGGGCTGTGACCTTACATATATGCAGTACAAGGAGTAAGAAATATGAGTATGAAGCAAATGACTGCGCAGTTTAAAGAAAAGCTTGAAAACGGAGTTATCGGCTTTTTTGCAAAAACCGCAGAGCCCGCCTTTATCGAGGCTATGGGCTACGCGGGCGGCGATTTTGTTATAATTGATTTGGAGCACGGCCCCAATACCATAGAGACGGCTCAGAATTTAGTCAGGGCCGCCGAGGTTTCGGGAGTTTTTCCCATAATTCGTGTTAAGGAAGAAAACAATTCGGTTATGGGCGAGGCGCTTGATATCGGAGCTGGCGGCATTCAGGTTCCGCAGGTCTGCTGCAGGGAGGATGCCGAAAACGTAAGACGGCACACAAAGTTTGCGCCTCTTGGCGAGCGTGGAGTTTGCAGGTTTGTAAGAGCCGCAAACTATAGCAGTATGGACAGATTCGAGTATTTCAAAGAGGCAAACGAGGCAGTAACAGTTCTGCAGATAGAGGGCAAAGAGGGTATTGAAAACCTTGCCGAGATATTAGACGCAAACTGTGCCGACGTAATTTTTATAGGCCCCTACGACCTTTCGCAGTCGCTGGGTATACCCGGGGATATAGATAATCCCTTGGTGGAAAAGGAAATGCTTAAAATCGTTGAGATCTGTAAAGATAAGGGTGTCGCAGTAGGAACCTTTACCGACACCATCAAAAACGCAAGAAAATGGAGAGCGCTCGGCGTAAAATACATAGCCCACTCGGTCGACGTAGGAATTTTCTGCGATGCAGTAAGAAGCATAGTAAACGACGTTAAAACGGAGGAATAAAAAATGACAGATATTAAAGGAATTTGCCCGATTATTGCCGCTCCCTTTTCGGAGAACGGCGAGGTTGACTATAAAAGCCTTGACAAGCTTGTAAAGCATCTTATCAATGGCGGCTGCCACGCCGTAACCCTTTTCGGAATAGCAGGCGAGTACTATAAGCTTGATGATAACGAGAAGCAGAAGATGCTCGAAACCACCGTAAAGGCCGCAAAAGAGGTCGGCGGCAAGACCATCGTTTCGGTAACCGACCACGCAACCGAGGTTGCCGTTAAAACCGCAAAGCGCTTTGAGGCAGCGGGCGCAGACTGCCTTATGCTTCTGCCCCCCTTCTTCCTAAAGCCCGGTGCCAATTATCTGTACGAGCATATGAAGGCGGTTGCAAACGCCGTTAAGATTCCCATTATGGTGCAGTATGCCCCTGAGCAGACGGGTGTCGGCATCGCTCCCGAGGTTTTTGTAAAGCTCGGCAAGGAATGCCCCAACATCATTTACTATAAAATAGAGTGCAAGCCCGCTGGTCCCTACGTTACAAACCTTATGAAACTTACCGACGGACAGATGAAGATATTTGTCGGCAATGCAGGCTTCCAACTTATCGAGTGTATGGACAGAGGCGCTATCGGCGCAATGCCCGGCTGCTCTATGTATGACGTTTATCTTGATATCTACAACAAATATTTAAGCGGCGACAGAATGGGCGCTATTGAGGTTCACAACAAGCTCCTGCCTATGCTCAACCACATCAGACAGAACGTTGAGCAAATAATCTCCTTTGAAAAGAGAATTTTAAAGCGCAGAGGAATTATCGAGAGCGACTATTGTCGCAAGCCCTCGTACAACACAGACGAGTATTTTGATAAGCTTTTTGAAGATTTCTATGCCGTTATGTCGCAGGAATACGGCTGGTAGGAGAAACGATTATGACTACAAATAAAAAAGTAGCGCTTGTTACAGGTGGCGGAACGGGTATCGGCAAGGCGATAGCTCTCGAGTTTGCAAAAGAGGGTTATGATGTTGCACTTACCTATGTAAGCAGCGATGCAGGCGCAAAAGAGGCCGTTTCCCAGATTGAAGAAATGGGACAAAAGGCAGTAGCCCTTAAATGCAACATCAGCAAATGCGATGAGATCGAAAATCTTTTTGCCGAGTTTTCAAAGCATTTTGACAGGCTTGACGTACTTGTAAACAACGCGGGTGTAACCAAAAAATCCGCTTTTCTTGAAACCGACGAGGCGCTTTTTGATCTTATGTGCGACGTCGACTTAAAGGGCAGCTTTTTCTGCACCCAGGGCGCCGCAAAGCTTATGATCGAAAAGGGCATCGCGGGCAGTATCGTTATGATTTCGTCAAACCATTCCAAAACCCATTTTGGAGAGGTCTCGGTTTACGGAACTGTCAAGGCGGCGGTAAACAAGCTTGCCGAGCATTGTGCTATCGAGCTTGCTAAATATAAGATAAGGGTAAATACTATCGCTCCCGGCTGGACAGACACAGGCTCTGCAAGGCTTGACGACAAAGAGGACACCTATTATAAGATACCTCTTTGCAAGTGGGCAACCTGCGAGGAGGTTGCAAAGGCGGCAATTTATTTAAGCTCGCCTGCGGCCGCTTCGGTAACGGGCGCAACGCTCGTTATGGATAACGGTGCCTCATTAGTTTGCGATAAACGTGAAAGGTATGGATTTTAGTGTATAGTTTGTATGTTGCCTCTTTTGATAAAAGCGGCGGTATCTATCACTATGAGATAAACGGCAAAGAAATAGCCCTAAAGCAGTTCGTGCCGCTTGAACGCCCTATGTATTTTGTACTTGACGGCGGCAAGATGTATGTTTTGCTTCGTGACGTGCGCGACGGCGAGAGCGGTGTTGTGTCCTTTGATGTTGATGGGGACGGAAACCTTAAAAACAAAAGCGAGCCGCTCTTTACAAAGGGAGAGATCGCCTGCCATCTTGCAGTAGATAACGGTAGGGTCTACGCCGCACATTACGGCTCGGGAAGCCTTTTTGCCTCTCCCGATACAAGCCTTAAGCTCTCGGAGAAATCGAAAATGCATTTTGTCGGCCTTACTCCCGACGGAAAGTACCTCTGCGTTTGCGATCTGGGGCTCGATAAAATTTATCTTTTTGATAAAGATCTCGCTCTTAAATCAGAGGTAAAGCTCAAAGAGGGTAGCGGCCCAAGGCATATCTGCTTTGATAAGGCGGGAAAATATGTCTACTGTGCCTGTGAGCTATCTTCAGAGGTAGTCAGTTTTAAGTACTCTGACGGTGAGCTTAAAATGCTCGGCACGGTTTCAGCCGTCGCAGGCTACGAGGGAGAAAATCATCCCGCTGCTATAAGAATTTCGGGTGATCGCCTTTATGTCAGTAACAGAGGGGCAGACAGCGTTTCGGTGTTTTCTCTGTGCGAGGGTAAGGCAGAGCTTATTAATAGCTTTTCAAGCCGAGGAAAATGCCCGAGAGATATTTTTCTGCTGGATAATCTGCTCATTTGTGCAAACCAAGAGAGCGACAATGTTTCTGTTTTCGAAATAAAAAACGACAATTCTATGAATTTTTTGAGCGAAATTAAGGTCAAAGCGCCGCTTTGCGCTATGCTGAAAAGGTAGGGGAGAAATACCATGCTTAAAATTACAAAAAACGGTGTAGAAATATCCTTAAACGAACAAACCGGAGCTTTTTCCATAAGTAGAGGCGAGCTTTGCTTTGAAACACTTGCCGCAGAGAGCGAATACAGTATTTCAAATGCTCGCATAGAGGGCGAAGAGATCGTGTATAACGTAAGCCGCCCCGAGAAAAAGGATGGCGAGGTGCAGCTTGGCGAGGCCGTTCCCGATCCCGAAACTATAGTTTACGCCCGTCTTTCGTTTGATGAGGGAAATGTTAAGCTCACCATGAGCGGCAACGCCAGATTTGAAAAGGAATTTCATTACCCGCCCGCTTTTGACGTTAAAAAGGGAGACACCCATATAATGCCCTACAACGAAGGCGTTGCCATCGAGGCGGATAACAGCGACCCCGAAGTAATTTTGTATCACGATTACAAGCACTTTGCCTGCGGTTTTTCGGTTATGGCAATGTGGGGTCTTGCAAGAGGCGGCAGGAGCGGGGCATACCTTCTCTGCGCCTGTGAGTCGAACTACGATGCAGGAATGTATTTTGACCGCGACGATGACGGATTTTTCAGAGTTCGTCCCTATTTCCTGCCGCAGAAATCCTATTGGGGCTACGACAGAGTTTTGAGATTTGTCGTGTCTGAGGACGGCGGCATTACCGATATGTGCAAAAAATACCGCACCTTTGCCGATAAGCGCGGCTTTGTAAGAACCCTTAAGGAAAAGGCAGAGGCGGTTAAAAATGTTGATAAAATGATAGGCGCGGCAGACGTCTGGGTGTTCAACGACGACGCTATGTATAAGCTCTATAATAAGGATGCTAAGTACACCCCTCCAACGAAAGAGCAGTATGCCCGCCGCCGAGAGATTGCCGATGATATGAAAAAGCGCGGCATCGACAGAGTTATGTGGAGCATCTTTGACGAGAACGTCGACCCCGATACAGTAAAATACGTCAAAGACAAGGGCTACCTTACCACAGTTTACGACGTATTTTCGGACGTTATCCCTAAAGCCACCGCATCTCTTATGACCGACACAAGATACAACCGCTGCAAACCTCGCCTTTCCTATTGGCCCGATTCCATTGCTATCACAAAGGACGGCCAGCTTATGACCGCCTGGCAGCTTATGGGTAAGGACGGAAATTACTATTACCAGAACAGAATGTGCGACGCCGAGTGCGTAAAATGCGCCAAGGATAGAATTCCTGCCCTTAACAAAAAGATAAATGTTGACGGCTGGTTTTTGGACGTTGTTTTTAACTATGCCAACGAGTGCTATAGTGTTGAGCATCCTATGACAAGGCGCGACGGACTTAAATACAAGGTTGAGCTTACAAAGGTCGTTGAGGATAACGGCCTTGTCTGCGGCACCGAGATAGGCAGAGAGGACGGACTTGTCCATTGCGTTTACAACGAGGGAATGCTCAGCATAAGTGAATGGCGCTCCTATCAGTCGGGCAGAAGAATGGCAGAGCTCTACTTTGGCGACGAGATCGACAGCAAAATAAACGATTATATGCTTAACCCTCGGTACCGTATTCCCCTTTGGGAGCTTGTATATCACGATTGTATGATCTCATACTGGTACTGGGGCGACAGCCACAACTGTTGTCCCGAGCTTATGCCGAGGCGCGATCTGTACTTAAACCTTTACGGTCTGCCGCCGATATTCTCCTTTGCGGCTAAAAACTACGAAAAGCTTGCCGATAGCATAGAGACTTCTTATAAAAACACCTCGCCGCTCGCTGTTGAGGTGGGTTATGAGAAAATGACCTCATTTGAGTATCTTTCTGACGATTTCAAGGTTCAGAAAACCGAATTTTCAAACGGAGTCAGCGTTATTGTAAACTTTTCTGACAAAGATTTTGCTCTTAAAAACGGCGAGATCGTAAAGGCAAACGATAAGCTTGTTATAAGAAAATAAACTGCAAAAAAGCTCCTTTAAAAAGGAGCTTTTTTGCGTTTTGGGGTAGAAAAATCTCGGCGGATATGGTAAAATAAAGTATACTATTTACCGAAAGGATAGCTTATGAATTACGCACAAAAACTTTCAGAACAATTTAACGTAAGAGAAGAGCACGTGGCAAACATTATTGCCCTGCTTGACGAGGGTAACACCATTCCCTTTATCGCGAGATACAGAAAGGAAATGCACGGCTCGATGGACGATCAGCTCATCCGTGAGATATCCGAGCGCCTTGCCTACCTTAGAGGCCTTGACGAGCGTAGGGAAGAGGTAAGAGGTCTTATCGCGGCGCAGGAAAAGCTCACCGACGAGATCTCGGCCGCCTTAGATGCTGCTAAGACCCTCTCTGAAATTGACGATATTTACAGACCCTTCAGACCCAAGAGAAAGACAAGAGCCTCTGTCGCAAAGGAAAAGGGCTTAGAGCCGCTTGCACAGCTCATTTTGGCGCAGGAGGATGAAAAGCTCATTCCAATTGTCGCCGCAGAGCAGTACGTTGATAGCGAAAAGGGCGTTGAAAGCGCTGAGGATGCTCTTAATGGCGCACTCGATATTATCGCAGAGGAAATCTCGGATAACGCCGAAATTCGTAAGAGAATAAGAAACCTCGTTATGCTCGGCGGTATCGTTTCGTCGGTAGCCGCAAAAGAGGACACCGACAGCGTTTACTCAATGTACTATGAGTTTTCCGAGGCCGTCAGCAAGATTGCGGGACACAGAGTTCTTGCCATTGACAGAGGCGAGAAGGAAGGCTTTTTGAAGGTCAGTGTGCTTGCTGACAGCGAGAAGATGCTCTCGGTCATTTCAAGGCTTATGGTCAAGGGCAACAGCCCCTCGTCAAACGCCGTTTTCAAGGCGGGCGAGGACGCTTACAGCCGCCTTATATTCCCCTCGATAGAGCGAGAGGTGAGAAATGAGCTTACCGCCAAGGCGGCAGAGCAGGCAATTTCGGTTTTCGGAACAAACCTGCATCAGCTTTTAATGCAGCCTCCCGTTAAGAACAAGGTTGCCATCGGTCTTGACCCCGGTTATAGAACAGGTTGTAAGCTCGCGGTAGTTGACGCTACCGGCAAGGTGCTTGACACCTCGGTTATTTACCCGACACATTCAGATGCTCAAATAGAAAAATCCAAGACCGTTTTAAAATCTATGATAAAGAAATACGGCGTAGAGATAATAGCAATCGGCAACGGAACCGCCTCAAAGGAAACCGAAATGTTCACCGCTCAGACCATCGGCGAAATGGATGAAAAGGTCGCCTATATGGTAGTCAGCGAGGCGGGTGCATCAGTCTACTCGGCTTCTAAGCTTGCCGCAACCGAGCTGCCCGACTTTGACCTTACTTTACGAAGTGCTGTTTCAATAGCAAGAAGACTGCAGGATCCCCTTGCCGAGCTTGTTAAGATCGAGCCTAAGGCAATCGGCGTCGGCCAGTATCAGCACGATATGCCTCCTAAAAGGCTTGCCGAGGCGCTTGACGGCGTTGTTGAGGACTGCGTTAACACAGTCGGAGCGGACCTAAACACCGCATCTCCTGCCCTTTTATCGCGCATTTCGGGTCTTTCCTCTGCCGTTTGCAACAATATCGTTGCATATAGAGAGGAAAACGGCGCATTTAAGAGCCGCAGCGAGCTTAAAAAGGTCGCTAAACTCGGCCCTAAGGCCTACGAGCAGTGCGCAGGATTCTTACGAGTTGCCGAAAGTAAAGAACCTTTAGATAACACCGCAGTTCACCCCGAATCCTACAAAGCGGCAAGCGACCTTTTGGAGCATTTCGGATACTCTAAAAAGGACATCGCAACCTGTGGTGCCGCTTTAAAGCAAAAGGCAGAGGAGGAGGGTCTCTCCGTCCTCTCAGAAAAGCTCGGTGTCGGCGTTCCCACCCTTACCGATATTCTGCGTGAGCTTATTAAGCCAGGCCGAGACGTCCGTGACGAGCTTCCTCCCCCGATGCTGCGCACCGACGTTCTTGATATCAAGGACTTAAAGGACGGAATGGTCTTAAAGGGAACTGTGCGAAACGTTATAGATTTCGGCGCATTTGTCGATATCGGCGTTCACCAAGATGGACTTGTTCACATCTCGCAGATATGCAACAAGTTCATAAAGCATCCCTCTGAGGTCTTGAAGGTCGGCGACGTTGTCGACGTAAAGATCCTCTCGGTAGACCTCAACAAAATGCGCATTTCACTCACAATGAAGGATATCTAAAAAAGGCTCCCTTGTGTAAAGGGAGCTGTCAGCGAAGCTGACTGAGGGATTGCTAAATAGTGAAATTGTCTTGAGATTAGTATCAAAAAAATGCAAAGTACAATCCCTCCGTCATTTTCTGGTGAAAATGCCACCTCCCTTTACACAAGGGAGGCTCAAAAAAACTCCCTCGATTGAGGGAGTTTTTTGTTTTACTTATTAAGTTCTGCTTTTACAAAAGCTATCTGGCTTTCGACAGAGGAAACCGAGGTGCCGCCCTCGCTGATGCGCTTGCTAACACAGGTTTCAAGCGAAATTTCGTTGTAAATGTCATCTTCAAAGAGGTCGGAAAACTCTTTGTACTCGGAAAGTGTAAGAGTTTCTAAGATCTTGCCCTCGGCGATGCATTTTGCAACTATCTGTCCCGAAATTTTATATGCGCTTCTGAAGGGAAGGCCCTTCTTAACAAGATAGTCGGCAAGGTCGGTTGCGTTTATAAAGCCGCCCTGCGCCGCCTTTTTCATATTATCAGTGCAAATGCTCATTTCATGTATCATTGGGGCGAAGACCGAAAGGCACATTTCTGCGGTGTCGCAGGCGTCAAAAACGCTCTCCTTGTCCTCCTGCATATCTTTGTTGTATGCAAGGGGCAGACCCTTTAAAACAGTAAGGAGCGACATAAGGTCTCCGTAGACTCTGCCCGTTTTGCCGCGAACAAGCTCCGCCATATCGGGATTTTTCTTTTGCGGCATAATAGACGAGCCTGTGGTGAAGGAGTCCGAAAGCTCTACAAACTTAAACTCCCAACTCGACCAAAGGATGATCTCCTCTGAAAAACGGGAAAGATGCATCATCATAATTGAGAGGGCAGAGAGCAGCTCTGCCGAGAAATCTCTGTCCGAAACGCCGTCAAGGCTGTTTCTGCAAATCCCGTCAAAACCAAGCTTTTCGGCCTCAAAATGTCTGTCTGTATCGTAGGTGGTGCCCGCCAGAGCGCAGCAGCCGATGGGGGAGAAGTTCATTCTCTTTTTGCAGTCAGAAAGTCTGTCAAGGTCCCGCAGCAGCATCATAGCATAAGCCATAAGGTGATGCCCAAAGGTGATGGGCTGGGCCCTCTGCAAATGAGTGTAACCCGGCATAATGGATGCCTTGTGCTCCTCAGCCTTGTTTGTAACTGCGATTATAAGCTCTCTGATAAGAGCGGAAATTGTGTCAATGCGGTCGCGCAGGTACATTCTTATGTCAAGTGCAACCTGGTCGTTACGGCTTCTTGCTGTGTGCAGCTTCTTTCCAACGTCGCCAAGGCGGCTTGTCAACTCCTGCTCAACAAACATATGAATGTCCTCGCAGGTCATATCAAACTCGAGTGTGCCGATTTCAAGGTCGTTTAAAATTCCCTCGAGGCCCTCTATAAGAGTGTCAGCGTCAGCGCCCGATATTATTCCCTTGGCGCCGAGCATAGCGGCGTGCGCCACAGAGCCCAAAATGTCCTGCTTGTACATCTTGCAGTCGAAATGTATGGAAGAATTAAAGTCGTCGGCAAGCTTATTGGTGTTGCCGTCCGTCCTTCCTGCCCACATTTTAGCCATTAGTGTTTTCTCTCCTTATTTCTTGCCGTCAACAATAGCCTGAACCTTGATAGGCAGACCGTAAAGATTGATAAATCCAGCAGAATCCTTCTGATCGTAGTCGCTCTCGCCGAAGGTTGCGATCTCCTCGCTGTAGAGCGAATAGGGGCTCCAAACTCCTGCATTTATCATATTGCCCTTGTAGAGCTTTAAGCGAACCTTGCCGGTAACCTTTTCCTGAGTCTTGTCAACAAATGCCGAGAGAGCCTCACGAAGAGGTGTAAACCACTGGCCGTTGTAAACAAGCTCTGCAAAGGTGATGGCAAGCTTTTCTTTTTCGTGTGCGGTCATCTTGTCAAGGCAGATGGTCTCTAAAACTCTGTGTGCCTTGTAAAGAATGGTTCCGCCGGGGGTCTCATAAACGCCGCGGCACTTCATACCGACGAGGCGGTTTTCAACAATGTCAATAATTCCGATGCCGTTTGCGCCGCCGATCTCGTTAAGCTTTAAGATGATATTCTTTGCGCTCATCTTCTCGCCGTCGAGAGCAACGGGAACGCCCTTTTCAAAGTCGATCTCAACATAGGTCGGCTTGTCGGGAGCCATAAGAGGAGAAACGCCCATCTCAAGAAATCCGGGCTTCTCGTATTGCGGCTCGTTGCCGGTGTCCTCAAGGTCAAGACCCTCGTGGGAGAGGTGCCAGAGGTTTTTGTCCTTGGAATAGTTGGTCTCGCGGTTTATTTTAAGGGGAATGTTGTGAGCCTCTGCGTAGTCGATCTCTTCGTCACGGGACTTGATATCCCACTCTCTCCAAGGAGCGATGATAGGCATGTTGGGGGCGAAGTGCTTGATAGCAAGCTCAAAACGAACCTGATCGTTTCCTTTACCTGTGCAGCCGTGGCAGATAGTGTCTGCGCCCTCTTTGATTGCGATCTCAACAAGACCCTTGGCAATGCAGGGACGGGCGTGGCTTGTGCCAAGGAGATAATCCTCGTAAATTGCGCCTGCCTTCATTGTGGGGATAATGTACTCATCAACATACTCGTCGGTCTGGTCAAGAACGTAGAGTTTGGAAGCGCCTGTTTTAAGAGCCTTCTCCTCAAGACCATCAAGCTCGTCAGCCTGGCCAACGTTACCCGAAACAGCGATAACCTCGCAGTTGTTGTAGTTCTCCTTAAGCCAGGGAATAATGATAGAGGTGTCAAGACCGCCCGAATAAGCAAGTACTACCTTTTTGATGTTTTCTTTATTCATAATAAATGCCTCCTAAAGCAATTTGCTTTTTTCACATACACACTATTATACTACATAATTCGGTTTTGTCAAGCAAAAATCGAATAAATATTCAAAATATTTATAAAAATTATATATTTATGAATATTTGCCTTGAATATATGCACAAAAACTGAATATTTATTTAAAAATCCTGCTTAAATACTGTTTTTAAGATTAAATATTGAATAAAAAGCAAAAATATGCTATATTGTTTTTAGTGGAAAGACAAGGAGAGTGAGAGTATGAAAATTACATTTTTAGGCGCGGCGCACGAGGTAACGGGCAGTCTGACCCTGCTTGAAACGGGCGGACATAGGTTTTTAGTCGACTGCGGAATGGAGCAGGGCAAGAACATTTTTGAAAATCAGAAGCTGCCTGTAAGCCCATCTGACATTGACTTTGTGCTGCTCACCCACGCGCACATCGACCATTCGGGAAATCTTCCGCTACTCGCTCGCGGCGGATTTAAGGGCAGCGTTTATGCCACCGAGGCGACATGCTCGCTCTCTGACATAATGCTTCGCGACAGTACACATATTCAGATGTTTGAGGCAGAGTGGAGAAACCGCAAGGCAAAGCGCTCGGGCGGCGAGAATTACGAGCCGCTTTACACAATGGAGGACACCGAGGTGATCCTTAGCCACCTGCGCCCCTGCAGATACAATGAGAAAATTCAGGTTTTAGAAAACGTTGAGATAAGGTTTAACGATATAGGACACCTTTTAGGCTCTGCCGCCATTGAGATATGGGTGACCGAAAACGGCGAAACTAAAAAGGTAGTTTTCAGCGGCGACGTTGGTAATAAGAACAGACCTATTGTAAACGACCCGCAGAAAGTGAGTGACGCCGACTGCGTTGTAATCGAGTCTACCTACGGAAACCGACTGCACGCAGAGCACGCTGACAGCGTTGAAAAGCTTGCCGAAATAATTGAGGTAACGTTTTCAAGGGGCGGAAACGTCGTTATCCCGTCGTTTGCGGTTGGCAGAACGCAGGAAATACTTTATTACCTGCGCCGAATTAAAGCCGAAAACCTTGTAAAAGGCTTTGACGGTTTCCCCGTTTATGTTGACAGCCCGCTTGCCGAGGAGGCGACCAAAATTTATATTCAGTGCAATATTGACTCGGTCGATGCCGAGGCGGCGCAGCTTGTGCGGCAGGGAATAAACCCGTTCTGGTTTGACGGACTTACCCTTTCAAAAACCAGCAACGAGTCCAAGGCGATAAACGACGATATCAGACCCAAGGTCATTATCTCTGCCAGCGGAATGTGCGAGGCGGGCAGAATAAGACACCATTTAAAGCACAATCTTTGGAAGAGTGAGTCGACCATTTTGTTTGTAGGCTATCAAGCGGAGGGAACTCTCGGCAGAATTATCTTTGACGGCGCTAAGAAAATAAAGCTCTTTAACGAGGAAATTGAGGTCAAGGCTCAGATAGAGTACCTTGCGGGAGTCAGCGGACACGCCGATAAGAACGGCCTTTTAGAGTGGCTCGGCGGCTTTGAAAACAAGCCTAACAGAGTTTTTGTAAACCACGGCGACGACGATAGTTGCACCGAGTTTACAAATGAGCTTGGCGGCCTTGGCTATAATGCCTTTGCCCCCTTTAGCGGAACTGTTTATGATCTCTTTGAGGATAAATTAGAGGTCGTAACAGAGGGTATACCTGCTAAGGAAGTAAAAGAGGCAAAGAGCCGCGCTAAGTCACTTTATAATGAGCTTGTATTTATTGCAGAGGAAGTGCTTGCATTTGTTAAAGCCTGTGATGGCAGGGCAAACCGTGAGATCACCGCAATGACCAAAGCCTTAAAAGCCTTCCTAAAGAAATTCAGATAAAAAGAAAAAAGGAGAAGTCAGTCGACTTCTCCTTTTGTTTGTGCGTTTTAAAGAAATTAGTTGGCACGTGTTACCTTGCCGGAACGTAAGCAACGGCTGCAAACGTGAATGTGGCAGGGCTTTCCGTTAACGATAGCCTTAACTCTCATAACATTGGGCTTCCAGGTTCTGTTAGAACGTCTGTGAGAGTGGGAAACCTTAATTCCAAAAGTAACTCCTTTGTTGCAGATATCGCATTTTGCCATGAAAATGCACCTCCTTGATGCGTTTTAAAAGCCGCGGCTTTTTTATTTTTTATGAACACGACGGCGCGTATTTTACCGCCGCCGAACTTGCCGATTTTCACATTGAGCGGCATAACAGTGATATTTTATCAAATATTTCAGATAAAATCAAGTCTTTTTTTAATTTTTTAAGAAATTTCTATTTTTGGCATATTTTTTTGCGTTTGGACAAAAAACTCAGATGTTAGTTTTACAACAAATTCAGCAAATTTGTTGTGCAATATACACTTATTATGCTACTTAGATATAGTCTGAATTTGTTTAAAATTTCCATAAAAGGTTACAAAATGCCCGCTAAATTTGATTTTTTGATTAAAACGGTGTATAATAGTGATAATTGATAACAGCGGTATAACTTTCTAAACAAAGGAGAACTGTATGAAGTCAAGCTTAAAAATATCTACGGCGGCTATCGGCCTTGTTGCATCGGTGCTTCTTAGCGCCGCGGCATCATCTGCGGCTGATAAAATTTCCGCGGTGGATTACATTGTAGAAGACACAATGACAATGGCGGGTCAGAACGAGTTTTTCGAGCAGATGGACCCCGAAAATATAGAGGAAATTGAAATCGGTAACCATTTTGAGATCCTTGAGGTCGACGATGCTACTCTTAAGCCTCCCGTAAACCCAAAAAAGCCGGAGCAGAGCAGCAGTACAACGCCTTCGTCATCGCAGTCGTCTTCTAGTAATCTGAGCCAGAGTAGCCAACAGAGCTCTTCTAGCTCGTTAAATCAGAGTAGTCAGCAGAGTAGCGCCCCGAGCAGCAGCGCTCAGAGCAGCCAGCAGACCACGTCTACTGCGCCGCCCACAGTTAATCCCGATGCTTCTGATGTTCCCGCATCGTCGGTGGATTCAAACGGCGGAGAAACTTTGACCTTTAAGGCAAACGGAAAAACCTATACCCTGCCTGTAAAAGAGGCGCTTAAAAAGGTCGTTTCAAACGAGCTGGACGGCAATTTCAGCTATGAGGCCATCAAGGCTCAGGTCGTTGCAACACACACCTATATTAAATATTACACCGATTCGGGTTCTATTGCTTCGATCGGTATGAAATCCAGCTATAAGGTGGGCGGAAAGATAGATAAGGCCGTTGAAGAGGTTTATGATACCATTATGACCTATAACGGCAAGGCTATCTATTGTCCCTATTTTGCTGTAAGCTGCGGAAAAACTCAAGCATCAAAAGAGGTCTGGGGCGGCGCAAAGGCATATTTGGTGAGTGCCGAGAGTAAATATGATTATCTCGCCGATTACTACAATCTTGCAAGCCACAGCTACACTTCAAGTAAAATCAAATCAAACTATCTTGCAACAAAGGTCATCTCTGAGGAAACCGTAAGGAACAAGATCCAGTCAAAACTCGGCGTAACCCCCTCTGGCGATCCTTCAACCTGGTTTAAGTTCTTAAGCGAGGCAGAGGGTGGATATACCAGCGGCGGTTATATCAATAAAATCGTTGTGGCAGGAAAAACCACAACAGGCAAAAATATTCGTTCTATTTTCGGGCTGAGAAGCGCCTGCTTCGAGGTTTCGTATAGTAACGGAAGCTTTACCTTTACCACCAAGGGCTACGGACACGGCGTCGGCCTTTCGCAGTGGGGTGCGCATTTCTATGCCGATAAAGAGGGCTGGGATTATCGCCAGATTTTAAGCCATTATTATAAAGGAATTGCTTTCGCAAAGATTGCATAAAATTTTAGTGAAAATCTTCCGATTACTTTCGGGAGATTTTCGCGACTTTACATAAAAGGGGGAAGAGCCGTGCTGTGTCAGACAACTGCATATATTGACTTAAAGAGCATCGAGCATAACACAGCCATTGTCCGCTCAAGGCTCAAGCCCGAAACTAAGATCATGGCGGCGGTCAAGGCCGAGGCTTACGGGCACGGGCTTGCCGCGGTGTCAAACAAGCTTTATTCGCTCGGCGTAAAGAGTTTTGCCGTTGCCTGCCTTGACGAAGCGCTGAGCCTTCGCAGGTGCCTTAGCGACTGTGAAATTTTAATATTAGGTTTTACCCATCCCTCGCAGGCGGCAATCTTGTCCGAAAACCGCATTTCGCAGGCTATTTACAGCGAGGAGTTTGCTCTGGCGCTCTCAAATTACTGTCAAAAAAACGGCGTTTCTGTTACCGCGCACCTTGCCTTTGATACAGGTATGGGCAGAATTGGCTTTACAGATGTTGATGCCGCAATTCGCGCTTCAAAACTTAGCGGAATATCGGTAGAGGGTGCATTTACCCACTTCTCAAGAGCCGATATGACCGATGATGAAAGCATTGAATACACAAAAAATCAGTACAAAAAGTTTAGTGACATTGTGTCAAAGCTTAAAAAAGAGATCAAAACTCCGCTTGTCTGCCACTGCGCAAACAGCGCGGGAGTTTTCCGTTATCCCGAGTTTCAGATGGATATGATAAGGGCAGGAATAGTGCTTTACGGTCTTGCGCCAAATCCCGAGGATAAAGAAACCTATAAGGATATCAAGCCTGCCATGCAGCTTAAAACTGTTATTTCGCATGTTAAAACAGTAAAGGCGGGCGATAGCATAAGTTACGGCGGAACCTTTGTGGCAGACAAAGAGATGCGCATCGCAACCGTTCCCTGCGGCTATGCTGACGGTTATCTGCGCTCGTTTGGAGCGGGATACGCCCTCATTTGCGGTAAAAAGGCCAAGATAGTCGGCAGAGTTTGTATGGATCAGATGATGCTGGACGTAACCGATATCCCCGAGGCCGAGCTTCTTTGTAAAGTGACGCTTATGGGTAAAAGCGGCGACGAGGTAATTTCGGCAGACGATTTAGCGCGGCTCGACGAGTCGATAAACTATCAGGTCGTTTGCGGAGTAACAAAAAGAGTTGTAAGAGTTTATGAATAAAAAACAGCGGTCGGCTGACCGCTGTTTTTTATTTGTATTAGAATACCACCAGCAAAGCTGGTGGTTCCCAAAAGCTTTAGCTATGCGTATTCTCGATGCCTCCCTCTGACGAGGGAGGTGGCAAAAATCTTTGATTTTTGACGGAGGGAGAGAAACAATAAGAGAAATATTCTCTCCCTCAGTCTTTTTGCTACGCAAAAATCCAGCCCCCTCGTCAGAGGGGGCCTGGGGTGAGTGTAAAACTGCATATGCAGTGATGGGGTGGGATGCGCAATTGAAATATAATTCGACGAGCCTATAGGCTCGGCCGGTAATATGCCCTGAGGGGGCAGTGCAAGCCACTGGCACGGCCAGTGGTTATGACTTTTGTTTTCTGTATCTGTATAGTGCTACTAAAATTGAAACAAGTGAAAAAATCTGTCCCAAAACGGCTGTTGTGCCAATAATACTGTCGTAAACTATCCAAACAACTGCATTTGCTAGGCAGAAAATTCGAAGTTTTTGCTCCGTCTTTTGAAAAACTGACACCATAAACAAAAGTGATGCCAAAATCGGTAGAATATCCAGAAAAACCGAATACTGCAAAACTCCGCTCACGACATACAGCACCGTGAAAATGATCCTTTGAATGGTGGAAGGCTCCTTGTTTTTGTAAGCAAGAAAGCAGTTTACTGCGCATTGAGCACTGGCGGTAAGGCTAACCATTACCGCACTGGTTACCCCGTTTAGAAGAAAGAACATTATAACGTTTAAGAAGTTGGCTACAAAGGAT
Source organism: Oscillospiraceae bacterium (assembly GCA_017461245.1). Lineage (GTDB taxonomy): Bacteria > Bacillota > Clostridia > Oscillospirales > Ruminococcaceae > SIG578. Next base: position 55,553 of record JAFTYW010000008.1, on the reverse strand, counting down.
ATAAAAAGCATCTGCCATTTTCTTTTAAGTTGGGTGGAAACGATGCACAAAATCGTTACAACGATTCCAATAATTTGCGCAACAATTTCCATTTTTATTTTTCCTCAAAGGGCCAGCCAAGCTCTTTAAGATCACTTTCGAGGGCAGCCGCCTTTTCCTTTGAAATTTCTCTTAAGGGGTAGGTTGCCTGGCCTGATGCAAAGCCCAACATACTGCACATATGCTTTGTTGAGGATATAGCCTCGTGCTTTATCATACAACCGATAACGCGGTTGACCTTTTTCTGAATTTCTCTTGCCTTTTCTACATCTCCTGCGTTGTAGCTCTTGTAAATTTCAATAAATTGCGGGAGCATTACGTTGTATGTGGTGCCGATGCCGGCATCCGCTCCTGCGGCAAGACCGCATATAAGCATCTCATCCGGACCATTTATAATATTCATTTCGCCATTTGTAAGGTCTTTAAGGCGCATAAGCTCATAGTAGTTGTTTACTGTCCACTTAACGCCGGTAATGTTGTCAATTTCGTTAAACATTTTCGCAACAAGCTCGGCGCTCATTCCGCCATTTGCGGCAGGATGGTTATACATAACAAAGGGCAGATTACTGCTCGAAGCAAGGGTGTTGTAGTAGTTAAAAATATCCTCGTTTGCGTAGTGGAAAAAGATTGGTGGAATAGCTGAAACTGCGTCCGCACCTGTCTTTTCAGCGTGCTTTGCAAGACGTACAGCCTCGTTAAAGTTCATTGAAGCGACGTGGCAGATGATGGGCTTTCTGCCTTTAACCTGATCAACTGCAATTTCGAGCATATTCATTCGCTCTTTTTCTGTCAAAACAAGTCCTTCGCCGGTAGAGCCTAAAACGTAAAATCCGTCTGCGCCCTGAGATAACTGAAACTCAATGAGCTCTCTTGTGCTCTTTTCGTTTACTGTTACTCCGTCGCTGTTCAGAGGGGTGATAAGTGCGGGCATAATTCCTTTAAATATTTTTTTCATAGTTCTTCTCCTTATTTCTCAAAAGTCCATTTGGTCTGCATTATTTCGGCGGGGCCGCCTTTTTGGGCGTTTCCGTAAAAAACAGTTAAAAGGCTTCCGTCAGCAAGCTCAACTGTTGAGGGGTAGCCTAGATCCCAGTCAAAAGAGTCCTTTGTTGCGACAATGTTGTCGGTATCCCAGCTCTCGCCGCCGTCAAAGGAAAACATTGCCTTAATGGAAAAAGGCTTGCTTCTGTATCCGTAGCAGGAGATCAGCGCGCCAGAAGAGTGCTCTAAAATGTGGCAGGGCGCGCCGCCGTAGTCGGCAAGTAGCTTTTTGGGCTTTGACCAGGTTCTTCCACCGTCTTTTGAAATGCTTTGGTAGGTTGTGAACTTATACTCAACTCTTATGTGGCAGATTATCGTGCCATCTTTTAGCTGCACGGCATACGGCTCGCAGGACATTTTGCCCTCGCCGTTTTCCTCGATAGCATCAATTTCGCCTAATTTTTCCATACTGCCGTCAAGATCTACTCTGTAAGCCTCAATAGGCTGATGCTCGGTAGTTGTCGTAAACCTTGTTCCAACCCAAAGGATGCTGCCGTCACCAAGCTCTATAGGCCCGTGCGGCGAGGTTATTGGGCTTTTATAGATATCCCCAAAGGTCTCACCGTTGTCATAGCTTATTCTAAAGGTCGAGCCGAGGTATTTTTCCTCGTCATCGTCGGCTATGGAGTTTATTCTGGCGGCAATAAGACTCTTTGCCTCCTCGCTTTTCTTGCTTTCCAAAAGCCATAGCCTTTGCGCCTCGCGGGTGTTGTTAAAGGAGGTTACAATAAGTCCTGACTGACCAAACGGGCAAAGACCTGCATCTCGGTCGTCAAGCGGCGTGTCAATAACTGCGGTGGGAGCAGTGTAGGTTTCGCCCTCGTCCGAGCTTATGGAGAGTACAGCTTTGCCGAAGGGGCAAACATGCCCAAGGCGAAAGCCCGACGCTCCGACGGCTATTTTGCCGTTTTTAAGGCGTACCGCAGTAGGTCAGCCGAAATAATTGTGAAGACTGTCGCGATTTTCCATAATAACGCGCGGCTCTTGTATAACCTTTATCTTCATTTTAAAAATCTCCTTTATATAAGGCTCTTTTGGCTTATTATATCAGCAGGAAATTCAAAACTCAATACTCTAAATAGGACATCTTTCGCAAAAAATGTCCTGTTTACAAACAAAAAACCTCCCTGCTTTGCAGAGAGGTTTTACTTAATTTTATTTAGCTAAATCCCAGGAAACGTTGTCACCGTCGAGCTGAAGATTGGTGGCAACTATTATGATCCTGTTTTCGTCGGTGCTGCTTATTGTAACGGCAACGGTATCAATAAACGTAGCTTGGAGGTCCGTAGCAGTTCCAAAGCAGCCGCTGTCTGAAACGGGAATCTCGTAGGAAAACTCGTTGTCAGCATAATCGCGGAAGGTTATCTTGTATTTGTAGCCCTTGCCGACAACGCTCGGGGTAAACTTGTAGTGAAGCTCACCGTTCTTTTTGGAAAAGCCAACATTGGAAACTGTAACATTTTCGGGAAGATAAACCCTTGAGTTTTCTTTTTTAAGCTTAATATCCGCGCCGATGATGAAGCCGCCTGCAAAAACTGCAATTGCCGCCACCAAAGCAACAATATATTTTATTATGTTAAGGCGGGAAAGCTGCTTGCGCGCACTCACAGCAGTAACTTCGTTTTTCTTTCCGCAGAGGTGGTCTGTGCTAACATTTAGTGCCTCCGCGAGCAGAACAAGGTCGTTTAAATCGGGGAAGCTTTCGCCGTTTTCCCAGCGTTCGATGGCGATGGGGGTGGTTGAAATTTTTTGGGCAAGCTCCGCTTGAGTCAGTCCCATCGCTCGCCTTGTCTCTAAAAGTCGGCGGTTAAATTCCAATTAAATCAAGCTCCTTCTATTTTTACAGTCTGTTGGTAATTGCATTTGCGCTGGCTATTCTGCCCCAGCTGTAGCTACTCATTTCGCGGTTTAACATTGGCTCATTGAGCTCGGGAATTTCAGAAATCTCGCCCGCAACATATTTTTCAAGGCGCCTTTTGCAGCTTTTAAGTCTGCTCAAAATGCCGCCTAAGCGAATGTCTTGAATGTCAAATCCGTGCGGCTTGTTTTCGGTAAACCAAAGGTTTTCAAAGGCAAGCTGAAAGGCCTCGATTTTCTCTATCGCCTTGCCGTACTCTACAGCAAGCTCGCGAAGTTCTGCCTTGTCGCTGCTCTGATAGGCTGTTCTTGTCTTTACGCCAAGCGGCGCTTTTATTTCCAGCGCCTCGCAGAGCTTAGAATAGCTTTCAAATAAATAGTCGTATTTCCCGCCGTTTTTGTATGCTGCAAGTTCCTTGGCAAGCGAGGCATAAAACGGCGCGTCGCCCTCTGAGCAGCGGAAGTCGGTAATTCCCATAAAGGTGTCGCAGTATAAGAGGTATTTGCTGGGGTTGCAAGAGTGGTTTCCGCCGGGGGCGTCAGGCTTTTCAAGAGCCATAAAGGCGTCAAAGTCGTAACCGATAAGCTCCTTAAATTTTGCCTTTATGTCATCTAGATCGCAGTTTCCCTGCGCAAGCTGAGCCTCGTAGAAAATGGCGGGCAGTGTGGCGTAAACCGAGCACTCCGAGCCGTCATCGCCCCAGTTGCAGAACAAAAATCCGTCAACGCCGAACTCAAGGCAGGCGGGGATTGCCGCCGCGGCGGTCTTGAGGCTGAAATTGTTTCTGGGAGCAAGTCTGAAGCAGGACCAAGCGGCGCCCGCAAAGATGATCTTTCTGCCAAACAGCTTGTGGGCATTAAGTCGCTCGGTGTATTTCTGAGGGTCGGTGTTACTGTAGTCCCAATAAACAAGCGAGATGTTTTCGGGCAGAGCAGCTTTTTCGAGAATTTTTTCGGGATTGTCGCAGGCTCCGTATTCGTGTGTGCCAAGCGCGAGGGAATAGAACATATCGCTCCAGATCATCGGGTCAAAGCCGTACTTGTCGGCAAGAGCGCAAACTCTGTGCAGGTGGCGGTTTACAATGTCAAATCTGTCCTCAATGCCGTGAATTTTCTGGTATTTTCCGCTTCCGACTCTGAAAGCCTCGTCCATACCGATGTGAATCTTCCTTGTAGTGAAGCACTGCGAAACGGTCTTAAACATATCCTCGATAAGCTCGTAGGTCTTTTCCTCACCGCAGAGAAGAATGTTATCGCAGTCATTTATTTCTCCGTAAACTCCCTCCCACTTGAACATATTTTCAAGGTGGGCAAGGGTCTGTATACAGGGTACAAGCTCTATGCCGATGCTACCACAGTAGCTGTCAAGCTCTTTAAGCTCCTCTTTTGAGTATCTGCCTCTGAAATGGCCGAAAAACTCGTGTCCGTCAAGCTCGTAGGTGTCCTCGGTGTAGAGCATTAGGGTGTTGTAACCCATTTTCTTTAAAAGGGCGGCAAACTGTTTTACCTCAGAGGGCTTCATAACCGCATTTCTTGAGCAGTCGAGCATAAAACCGAGCATTTTTTCCATAACAGACCATCCTTTCGGTGCGGCAGTTTAGATATACTAATCATTATAATATATATTTCCACTCATATCAAGCAAAAAACAAAAAATCCGCAGAAAACAAATTTCTGCGGATCTATATACTTGTTTAGGCCTTGAGGGCAACGCCAACGCTTGAAAGCTCGGCGATTATCTTATCAACAATGGCCATGACCTCGTCCTTGGTGAGAGTTCTCTCACTGTCAGAGAAGGTGAGCCTTACTGTGATGGACTTGCCGGATTCGTCGGTGTAGGTTCCAACCAGCTTCTCCTTTGTGATAAGCGGGGAGTTAACCTTTGCGATTGCATCTGCAATGGGCTTGTACTTGTCTACAACAAAGGTAAGGTCAACGTCTATCGAGGGGAACTTTGAGGTCTCAATGTACTTAATGTCGGTAGCTTCGATCTCTGCAAAGAGGTTTGCGTCAAGCTCAAAGAAAACAACAGAGCATTTCTTGTCTATCTTCTTTGCGACTGTGGGATGAATGATACCGATCTTACCGATCTCAACATCGCCGCAGATGATAGAATTGTAGTTCTTGGGATGAACGTAACCGTGGTCTGCCTCGGAGGCTTCAAAGGTAACTTTAGCGTGCTTGATATCGTCTGCGAGGGTGCATATCATACCAACAGCGTCAAAGTAAAGCTTTTCCATATCGCTCTCCTTTGAGAAGAGGGAAACGGCGAGCATCTTGCGCTCGTTTACAAGTCCGTCCTCTTTAAAGCCCTTTACAACTCGGCCTACTTCAAAAATACCAAATTCTTTGGCAAAAGAGGTGTTTATCTTAAGCTGGCAAAGCTGGGTGGGGATAATAGAGCGACGAATGGTTTCAATGTTGGGGTTTGTAGCCTCTAAAAGCTTAACGTTCTCTTCGATCTCAATGCCGAGCTTTTTGTACTCCTCGGCATAAGCCCAGATGTAAGAATGGAGCTCGTGCAGGCTGTAGCGCTTAACAAGAATGTCCTTTATCTGCTCCTCAACGCTCTTTTCGTCAAATGCTCTGACGGGATAGAGGGGAGCTAAAGTAGTGTTTACGTCAAAGTTGTCGTAGCCGTAAATTCTGGTGATTTCCTCAATGATGTCTGCCTTCAAGGTAACGTCCTTGGTGCCTCTCCAGCTCGGGACCTTGACCGAGAACTCGTCGCCGTCGCACTTTACCTCAAAGCCGAGAGCCACAAGGGTGTTTACGATGGTCTCGTTAGAGATCTCAATGCCTGTGTAGCGGTTAACGTAGTCCTTGTTGAAGTTTAGAACGATCTCGTCGTACTTGTAGGCATACTCGTCGGTAAGGCGGGAGATGACCTCAACGCCTGCGTCATACTGAGAAAGGAGCTTAATAAATCTCGCAATAGCGGTAACGGTAAGCTCGGGGTCAAGGCTCTTTTCGTATCTCATAGAAGCGTCTGTTCTAAGTCCAAGCCTTGAGGAAGATTTTCTTATTGATGCTGCATCAAAGGTTGCAGATTCGAGGGTAAGAGAGGTGGTGTCCTCGACTATCTCGGAGTCAAGACCGCCCATAATACCTGCGATGGCAACGGGTGTGTCGCCGTTGCATATCATAAGGGTCTGGTCGTCAATTTTGCGCTCATTGCCGTCAAGTGTCGCAAAACCAAAGCTGTCAGCAAAGCGCTTTACGCGGATCTTTTCAATCTTGCGGGAGTCAAAGGCGTGCATGGGCTGGCCGGTTTCAAGCATAAGGTAGTTGGTAAGGTCGGCAAGATAGTTAATTGCGCGCATTCCGCAGTAGAAAAGGCGGATTCTCATATTAACGGGGCTTACTGTGCGGCTGATGTTCTTAAAGCTAATGCAGGAATATCTGTGGCACAGCTTGTCCTCGATCTTAAGGTCGATCTCGGGGAGAGCGTTGTATTTAGACACGTCGGCAACCTCAAGGGGCTTAAGTTCTCTGCCTAAAAGGGTTGCGATCTCCCTTGCAATTCCGTAGTGTCCCCAAAGGTCAGGGCGGTTGGTGAGCGACTTGTTGTCAACCTCAAAGATAACATCCTCTATGTCGTAGATCTCCTTGAGGTCGGTTCCTAAGGGCACGTCCTCGGTGATGCACATAATGCCCGAGTTGTCGTCGCTTATTCCTAATTCGCTCTCGGAGCAGCACATTCCGTGCGAGGTGTAGCCCGCAAGGCTTCTGGGTGCGATGGTAATGTCGCCTATTTTAGCGCCGAGCTTTGCAAAGGCGGTCTTCATACCGACCTTGACATTAGGAGCGCCGCAAACAACATCTACAAGCTCAGCCTCGCCTGCGTCAACCTTTAAAAGATGAAGCTTTTTGGACTCGGGGTGTTCTTCAACCGACTTGATCTCGGCAACAACAATGCCCGAAATATCTCTACCCTTGTAGAAAATATCATTTTCAACCTCGGCGGTCGAAAGCGAAAACTGTTTTAAAAGCTTATCGGTGTCAACGCCCGATAAATCAACAAAATCAGAAATCCAATTTAATGAAATTAACATAGTTTCCTCTCCTTACTTATCCTCAGTAAACTGCGCGAGATTTGCAAGACTGCCGCCGTTTAGGTCACGAATATCCTTAACGCCGTATTTCATCATTGCAAGTCTGGTAAGACCAAGGCCGAATGCAAAGCCGGTGTACTCCTCGGGGTCAATTCCGCCCTCACGAAGAACGTTGGGGTGGATCATGCCGCAGGGGCAAAGCTCAAGCCAGCCGCTGTGCTTGCAGGAGGGACAGCCCTCGCCGCCGCAGATAAGGCAGCTGATGTCAAGCTCAAAGCCGGGCTCAACAAAGGGGAAGAAGCCGGGGCGCAGACGAACGTTGATGTCCTTCTCAAACACTGCCGAAAGCATGGTTTTCATAAAGAAGATAAGGTTTGAAATGGAAATGTTCTTGTCAACCATAACGCCTTCCATCTGGAAGAAGGTGTTTTCGTGGCAGGCGTCGGTGTTTTCGTTTCTGAAGCATCTTCCGGGGAAGATGGCGCGGATAGGCTTGCCTTCCTCAACAAGCGCTTTCTTGTATTTTTTGTAGATGGCGTTTTGTGCCGCAGAGGTGTGGCTTTTAAGGAGCTGACCGTTTTCAAGATAGTAGGTGTCCTGCATATCTCTTGCGGGGTGGAATTTAGGAATGTTTAAAGCCTCAAAGCACTCGTAGTCGGTAACTATCTCGCTGTAATCCTCAATGGTAAAGCCCATGGTGCGAAAAACATTCTCGCACTGGCGCTGGACAAGCGTAATGGGATGATATGAGCCTCTGTCTGTGTCAACGGGGGCTGAAACGTCAAACTCGGGCATAGCCTCAAGCTCTTTTTTGAGGGCCTGCTCGTTTAAGTAGATGAGCTTTTCGTCAATTGCGCCCGAAATGTAATTTTTAAGGTCGTTAACGTCCTTGCCGTAGGTCTTTCTCTCGTCGGGGGAGAGAGCGCCCATATTTTTTAGGAGCCCCGTAACAGAGCCGTTCTTTCCAAGGTAGGAAACTCTTATTTCGTCAAGAGCCGACGCATCGAGGACCTTTGCGATCGAAGCGTCAAATAAATTTTTAAGCTCGAGAATGTTTTCGTTCATAAAATAACCTCCAAAAATAATAAAACTCGTCCCTAAAACAAGGGACGAGCATAAAAACCCGCGGTACCACCCAAATTCAGAGCATTGCTCTGCACTTTAGTAGCATCGATGGCGTGCGATGCCAACACCCTGCTTATTTCATAAAACGATTTTCGCAGGATACTCCAATGCTGAAATTCACGTGCTACGCTATCTCGGACACTTACAGCCGATGATGTCCGTTCTCTTTAAGACTTACATAGCCGCTACTTACACATTTTCACAGTACTTTGGCATTATACCACAATCAAATATTTTTTGTCAAGCAGATAAAAGGCTAAAACAAAAAACTGCCGCTTTTAAAAGCGGCAGTTTTGCTTATTTCTTTACCCAGATTACAAAGGCGTAGCTGTCGAGTATCTGAAAGTACTTTGCAAGGCGCTCGTAAAGGGGGTGAGCCTTCTCGCCGAAATGCTCGTCAACCTTTTTTCCAAGCTCGATAAGGTTTTCCTCGCCGTCAAGAAGCGGCCAGAGAAAACTGCCCATTTCGTCTAAGTGAACGTAGCTTACCTTGGGCTTTTTAAAGAGCTTTTGCGCTATTCGGTTGAAAACGCCTGTGTTCTGAATTTCAAGAGATACAATGCCGTTTTCGTCAGTACTCCAACCAAGCATTGGGTTTCTAAAAGGGATCTTTTCAAGATAATTTTCGTCTATTACATTCTTCTTTTTCATTATTTATCACGCTTTTTCCAAAGAGAGAATTTAAGAAGTGTAAGAACGATAAGGCCAAAGAGAACGATGCCGCCGATGTCCGAAACAACTGCGGGGATACCGAGTATACCCGAGAGATCGAGCATTTTGTCAACGCCGAATACTGCGAGCAGAGCAAGAAGTATTCCAACAAGTCCTTCACCTGCGATCATACCCGAGCAGAAGAGGATGCCGTCGTTTACGATTTCGGTTCTCTTTTCCTCATTCTTCATCTTCATCTTGTCAAGTAAAAGTCTTACAAGTCCGCCAACCATAATGCAGGCATTGAGCTGAACGGGCAGATAAATGCCGATTGCAAATGGGAGAACGGGGATGCCGATAATTTCAACAACGATAGCAATAAATGCGCCGATGAAAACTAAGTTCCAAGGCAGATTGCCGTCCATAACGCCCTCGGTGATAAGCTTCATTAGGGTTGCCTGAGGAGCGGCAAGCTGGTCAGAGCCAAAGCCCCAAGCGCTGTCTAAGAGATAAAGTGTGCCTCCGATTGCAAGAGCCGCCGAAACAACGCCTGCGATCTCGCCGATCTGCTGCTTTTTGGGTGTTGCGCCGAGGAGGTAACCAGTCTTAAGGTCTTGCGAGGTGTCGCCTGCGATAGCGGCAACAATGCAGATGACCGAGCCGATTGCGATAGCGCTTGTCATACCTGCGATGCCCTCGCTGCCTGTCAGCTTTAAGATAAGGGTTGCAACAAGCAATGTTGCGATTGCCATTCCTGAAACGGGGTTGTTACTGCTTCCAACTAAACCAACCATTCTCGAAGAAACGGTTGCGAAGAAGAAGCCGAACACAACGACGATAACAGCGCCGAGAAGCGAAACGGGAATTGCGGGAACAAGCCAAACGGCAAGTGTGAGAGCTACTACTGAAATTAAGATTGTTTTAATACTGATGTCCTTTTCGGTTCTGAGGCTACTTGCAGCTCCTGCGCCCTTCATGCTCTTCATAGCGCCGCCAAAGGTCTTAACAATAAGAGGGAGCGACTTGATAAGGCTGATGATTCCGCCTGCGGCAAGTGCGCCTGCGCCGATGTATCTGATATAAGAGCTCCAGATAGCGCTGGCTCCGCCCTCTGCAAAGATCTGGCTGATGGGCTCTGTGCCGGGATAAAGGGTAATATCAGCGCCGAACATAACGATAAGGGGAATGATAACAAGCCAGCTAAGTAAGCCGCCCGCAAACATATAGGATGAGATCTTTGCGCCGCAGATGTAACCAACGCTGACAACGGCGGGATATATCTGAGTTCCGATTGCGCCTGCAAAGCCCTTAACTGCAACCGTGATCTCGCCCGAAACGAGCTTAAGACCGTCAATGATGAACTTAAAGAGAGCCGCAAAGCCCATGCCCGAAAAAACGGTGGATGCGCTGGCGCCGCCCTTTTCGCCCGCCAAGAGAACCTCTGCGCAGGCAGTTCCCTCGGGGTAGGGAAGTGTAGCGTGCTCCTTAACGATAAGAGCGTTTCTCAAGGGTACCATAAAGAAAACACCCAAAAGACCGCCGATTAAAGCGATAAGGGTTATCTCAAGGATGCCCGGCTTGTCGGTCTTGCCCTCGGCCGCCCATAAAAAGAGAGCAGGAAGGGTAAAGATCGCGCCCGCTGCAAGCGATTCACCTGCAGAGCCGATGGTCTGAACCATATTGCTTTCCAAAATCGAGTTTCTGCGCATCAAAATGCGGATAACGCCCATTGCAATAACTGCCGAGGGGATGGATGCCGAAACGGTCATTCCAACTCGCAGTCCAAGATAAGCGTTTGCTGCGCCGAATATAACCGCAAGAATAATACCCATAGCAATGGATGTAAAGGTAAGCTCGGGAGTCACCTTTTCTGCGGGGATATACGGCTTAAATTCTTTTTGCTTGTCCATAATATCTCCATTCCGCCGCCTTTTAAATAAATGCAGCTTTTTTAAACTAAACACAGTTAGTATACCACATACAAAACAAAAAAGCAACATAAATAGTGCCTTTTGTTAATATGAAAGAAAAAAATCCCCCGCAGTAGCGGGGGCCTAGATGTTATTTTGAAACAAGCTTTTTAATAAGCTCCTCGTCGGGAGTAACAATGGCGGTCTTAAAGGTTTCGTATATGACCATTCCGGGTTTTGCACCCGAAGGCTTTTTAACGTTCTTTATCTCGGTGTAGTCAACCGCGACCTTTGTAGAGCTTCTCGCCTTGCTGTTAAATGCTGCAATGATTGCCGCCTCTTCAAGTGTGCTGTCGGGAACTGCTTTGCCCTCGGTCAGCACAACGGTGTGTGAGCCGGGTATCTTCTGAGTGTGGAACCATATATCGCCCTTTGCCGACTCTTTTAAGGTTAGCTTGTCGTTTTGCATATTGTTTCTGCCGCAAAGGATGGTAAAGCCGTCGGACGAGGTGTATTTTAAATAGGGAATAGAGGTTTTTATCTGCTTTTTGTCGGGTTTTTTGCGGATGTATTTTGCATCAAAAAGCTCGGCACGAATGGCAGATAGCTCGCTTTCGCTTGCGGCTCTTGTGAGCGAATCGAAAACCGAGTCAATGTAAAGCAGCTCGGCCTCGCCACTCTTTATAAGCGAGGTCAGCATCTTTTCAGCGGTGTCAGCCTTGCGGTACTCGTTGTAATATTTCTGTGCATTTTGCGCGGCGGTAAGACGCGGGTCGAGCGCTATTTCGACTTGAGGTGTATTTTCGTCGTAAAAATCGGTCAGAACTGCCTTGGATGCACCCTTTTCAATAAATGAAAGGTTTGCGTAAATAATGTCGCCGTAGCGTCTAAGCTTTTCTTTGTCCTCGCACTTTTTAAGGTCAAGGCGCTGGTTTTCAAGCTTTCTTGCAATTCTGTCAGAAATGTTTACAACAGTTTTAAGTAGGTCGCCGCTTTTTTGCTTGACCCTCTCAAGCCTGTCCTTTTCGCTGTAAAAGCTGTCAAGAAGCTCGTCAACGCTCTCAAACTCACGGCTTATCATGTTGTGCCCGTACTGCCTTATCGGCATAAAGGAAAATTCCTTGGGAGTGCGGCTTTGGTCGCAAAGCATTGTGGGCTGCGGCTCTTTAAGAAAGCTGCTGATCTGAGTAACAAAAAAGAAAATTCGGTCTATGGCGTCCTTATTAAGCTCGCTGCAGAGCATATCCGAGCCCTTTGAGGCGTAAAAAGCTATCTCGCGGCATAAAAGGGGAGAAAGGCCGCTGTAAAGGCTTAAAAGCGCCTTGCTTAAGTTCACATCGCCAAAGGATAAAAGGTCGCTTTTTAGCTCGTTTTTGTCTATTTCTAAAAGGTTTTTCTTGTCCTGCTGGGGAGGGAGTTCGTATTTAACTCCAGGCAGACAAAGGCGCACGCTCGAAACCTCGGCGTTGACCCTTTTTATAGCGTCGATGATCTTTCCGTCGGAATTTATGAGAATAATATTGCTGTTATGCCCCATGATCTCAACGCAGAGGGTGACCGTCACCTTGTCGGCAAGCTCGTTTAAAACCTCAAAATCGAGGAAAAGAACTCTGTCAAACCCGAGCTGACGAACGCCTATAAGCCTGCCGCCCGATAAGTGCTTGCGCATAAGCATGCAGAACATAGGCGGAGTCTGCGGGTTTTCGATCTGAGCCTCGGTAAAATGAAGCCGAGCTCCCATAGCTCCTGCCGAAATGAGAAGCTTTTTGCTGCCGCCACGAAAGCGCAGAGTCAAAACTATGGCGTCCTTTGCAGGCTGGGAAACCTTTTCAACGCGTGCGTCTATGTAATTTTCGGAAATCTGCCTGCTTATAGCAGACAAACACAAGCCGTCAAGCGCCATAATTTTCACCTCACTCATTTTTTATATATCTTACCACAAAAAACACCATATTTCAATGCTAAAAGCGGTTTTTTATTGATTGACATTGTGCCTTAAAAAAGGTATAATTAAACTGTATTTGTATGCTTAGGAGGAAAGTGTATGCACAAGGCGTTGTATAGAAAATGGCGTCCCCAGATTTTTGAAGATGTGATCGGGCAGGACTATATCGTTACAGTCCTTAAAAATCAGATCGCAAGCGGCAAGATCGGACACGCATATCTTTTCACAGGTTCGAGAGGTACGGGCAAAACAACCTGCGCCAAAATATTCTCCAAGGCAGTAAATTGCTTAAATCACAATAATGGTGACCCCTGCCTTGAGTGCGATAACTGCAAAAGCATTCAAAACGGCTCAGCAATTGACGTTGTTGAGATAGACGCCGCCAGCCATACAGGCGTTGACAATATCCGCGAGATTATTGAGGAGTCGGTCTATCTCCCTGCAGTTTGTAAGTACCGCGTTTATATTATAGACGAGGTGCATATGTTAAGCACAAGCGCCTTTAACGCGCTCTTAAAAATTATGGAAGAGCCGCCTGCGCATATAATCTTTATCCTTGCAACGACTGAGGTGCATCAAGTTCCCGTAACCATCATTTCCCGTTGTCAGCGCTTTGACTTTTCGAGGATCGAGGATTCCCTTATTGTAGAGCAGCTTATGAAGGTTGCAGACGGCGAAGGAATAAACCTTGAAAGTGATGCGGCGGCGGTCATCGCCCGCCTTGCAGACGGCGGAATGAGAGATGCCCTCTCGCTCTTTGATCAGTGTGCATCCTTTGATAATAACGTGACCCGCGAGGTAGTTTCCTCGGTTTCGGGCCAGGCGGATAGAAGCTTTATTTTAAAGATCGCCGATGCGGTCATAAACGAAAACGCCGCCGAGGCGGTTTCGCTCGCCGCAAAGGCGCATAGCGGCTCGCTTTCCTTTAGTTTTATAGTTTCCGAACTTACCGCTCTTTACAGAGATATTATGATTGCAAAGTCGGTGGGTACCAAAAAGGTTGAGCTTTTCCCTGTAGGCTCTGATTTAGAGCTTATTGCGGACTACGCTGAAAAAATGCCCCTTTCGCAGATCATGTTCTGCCTCGACACTCTTTCAGAGGCGCTTAACACCATAGGAAAATCATCTTATCCCAATATATTGTTTGAGCAGTGCCTTATAAGGCTTTGCTCACCCTTCCTTTCGGCAGATAACGATGCGCTCTTAAGAAGAATTGAAAAATTAGAGCAGAGATTAACCTCTGTGCCGATTGATTTTTCGCCTTTCTCGGCATCGCAAACTGTAAAACCTGCCGCAGAGGTAAAGAGGGAGGCTCCCAAGCCTGCTGCCGAGCCTAAAAAAGAGGCTCCTGCACCCGCACCTCAGCCCGTTTACAGCGAGAGCGCAGAGGGAAAAGCCCCCTTTACCATCTGGGACGAGGTGCTAAAGGCGCTTTCAAAAACAAATCCTCCGCTTGTTGCGGCGCTCAAAATGTCAACGGCATATATTGAGGGCGATGTAGTCTATATTGATACGACCGATTTCTCCTTTGCACTCTTAAAGGGCAGCGAAAACAACCGCAACACCTTAAAGGCGGCGGTGGCTCAGGTTTCGGGCAGACCCCTAAAGATCGCACAGTACAAGGAAAAACGCCCTGCAACCTCGCAGAGCAGCGCAATGGACGAAATTTTAAAGAGAGCGCGCCGTAACGGTGTCGATATAAGCGGTGAATAGGTATGAATGAATTATCAGGACTTTTTGACACATACAAAAGTATCGTAGTTTTTGATACCGAAACCAGTGGCCTTGATTTTAAGAACGATAGAATTATCGAGCTTGCCGCTGTAAAGCTTCAGAAAAACGAGCGAGGCAGGGTTTTTGCAGATAGGGAGGTCGACGAGTTTATAAGGCTCCCCGAGGGCAGAACCCTTGACCCCTTTGTTGTAAACCTAACTGGCATAACCGACGAGATGCTTTTAGAAAAGGGTATTTCTTATGAAGCGGCGGCAGACATTTTTTATGAGCTGATAACCGACGGGCCGACTCTTTTAGTTGCCCACAACGCTCAGTTTGACCTAATGTTTACAAGAACTCTTTTAAAGGGTAAAAAGATAGAAAATCCTCTTAAATTCCTTGATACTTTGACCGTCTACAAGGATAGAAGACCCTATCCGCACAAGCTTGAAAACGCAATCGTGGCATACGGGCTTGAGGGCAAGGTTCAAAACAGCCACAGAGCTATTGACGATGTTAATGCGCTTGTCGAGGTGCTTATGGCGATGGACATCGAGCGCCCCGATTTAGAGAGGTACATAAATCTGTTCGGTTTTAACGCTAAGTACGGAATAAGCGGCGAGCAGATAAAGGGCGTCAGATACGCTCCGCAGGCTTTCCACGATAAGAAAACCTTGGTTGAGCAAACGCTCTACTCGTTTGTAAAAAACTTTGATGAAACGCACAAAAGAAAGGATGACTAATATGAAAGCAAGACTTCCTCAGGGCTACGGCTCGTCGGGTATGAATCCCAACAATATGTTAAAGCAGGTTCAGAAGGTGCAGGCAGATATGCAAAAGGCACAGGAGGAACTTGAGAATAAGGAATACACCTCTGTTGTAGGCGGAGGAGCAGTTGAGATCACAATGACCGGCAAAAAGAGCGTTACCGCTATTAAGATCTCGCCCGATGTTGTCGACCCCGATGATATCGAGATGCTTGAAGATCTTATCACCGCCGCAGTAAACGACGTTATTTCCAAGGTTGAAACCGACTCGCAGGAAACTATGTCTGCAATCTCGGGAGCAATGCCCAGCATCCCCGGTCTCTTTTAATTTAGCTTGAAAGGATAAATCTTATGAGCTCCACCGTTCCGAGTTTAGATAAGCTTATCGAGCAGTTTGAAAAGCTGCCCGGCATAGGCAGAAAATCCGCTCAAAGAATGGCTTTTTACGTGCTTTCCCAGCCTTTTGAAAAGGCTGAGCAGTTTGCAAACGCAGTTGTTACTGCGCATAAAAATATCCGCAGATGCTCGGTCTGCTGTAACCTTTCGGAAACCGAGATATGCCCCGTTTGCAGTGACGTTATGAGGGATAACTCGACCATCTGTATCGTTGAAAGCCCGAGAGACGTTATGAGCTTTGAGAGGGTAGGCGAGTACAGAGGTCTTTACCACGTTATGCACGGCCTTATCTCTCCCCTTGATAATATCGGCCCCGATGCTATCTGCATCAAGGAGCTTGTTGCCCGCTTAGATAGCGGCAACGTAAAAGAGGCAATTTTAGCCACGGGAGCTACTACCGAGGGTGAGGCAACCGCAATTTATATTGCAAATAAAATCCTTAAGCCCAGAGGCATAAAGGTAAGCCGACTTTCTTACGGCATACCTATCGGCAGTAACCTTGAGTATGCCGACGAGATGACGCTCCTTCGGGCTCTTAAGGACAGAAACGAATTTTAGGCTTTTAAAACCTTTAAAGGAGGTGAACAAATGGCGGAGCAAAACAGAAGTATAGCGCAAAACCGCAAAGCCTTTCACGATTATTTTATCGACGAAAGCTTTGAGGCGGGCATAGAGCTTTTCGGAACAGAGGTAAAGTCCATAAGGGCAGGAACGGTCAATCTTAAGGACTCCTACTGCGAGATAGATAAGGGCGAGCTGTTTGTTCACGGAATGCATATAAGCCCTTACGAAAAGGGCAACATCTTTAACAGAGATCCGATGAGAGTCAAAAAGCTGCTTATGCACAAGCGTGAGATAAACCGCCTTTTCGGTCTTATTAAGCGCGATGGTTACACCCTAATTCCGCTTTCGCTTTATTTTAAGGGCAGTAGGGTAAAAATGTCGCTTGGGCTGTGCAGAGGTAAAAAGCTTTACGATAAACGTAGCGACGCTGCTGCTCGTGATGCAAAGCGAGAGATTGAGCGCAATCTTAAATCAAGACAGAGGGATGAATAATGATTACTGAAAAAATTAATTTAACCGTTAAAACCAAAGGCTATAATAGCCAGTGGCAGGCGTCACTCAGCTGCTACATTCCCAATGTGGGCATTACGGGTAAGCAGGAGGGCGGCAAAAGAGCCGTTATAGTTTGTCCCGGCGGTGGATATCACGATAGAGCCGCTCACGAGGACGAGCCTATTGCCCTTGTGTTTGCAACCGCAGGAATTGCCGCTTTTGTTTTAAATTACAGCGTCGCTCCCGCAACCTTTCCGCAGGCAGTCTGCGAGGCGGCAGAGGCTGTCTCGATAGTTCGCAAAAACGCGGACAAATGGGGCATCAACCCCGATAAGATCGCAATCCTCGGCTTCTCGGCAGGGGGACACCTTGCGGCAAGCCTCGGTGTTTTCTACGATAAACCTGCAGTTCTTGATAACCTTGGCGGTAGCGCAGAGGACTATAAGCCTAACGGAATGGTGCTTTGCTACCCCGTTATTACGGGCGGCGAAAAGGCTCACAGAGGTTCGTTTATGCACCTCTTGGGCGATGAGCACACCTTAGAAAAGGCGGCAGAGTTTTCTATCGAAAACTTGGTGTCGGAAACAACTCCGCCCGCATTTATCTTCCACACCTTTGAGGACACCGCAGTTCCTGTAGAAAACAGCCTGTACCTAGCAACTGCTATGGCAAAGCATAAGGTAAACTGTGAACTCCATATATTTCCACACGGAAATCACGGCGTAGCTCTTGCAAACGGCGTTGTCGGGCCTTATAATGAAGAGGCAAGGCATTGGCCTGAGCTTGCAAAGCACTGGGTATTAAATTACTGATTTTGCATGTAATAAAAAGGCTGATTTTTCAGCCTTTTATATATGGGGCCGTAAAGGGTTCGACGGGGATTTTGAGCTCTGATAAGCGAGTAGAGGCTCGGACACTCTTTAAAATCCGAAACTTAAAATTAAACGCTAACAATAATAAATTAGCTTACGCTGCCTAAATTGGCGGCCGTCCTTTTTAAGAGTACCGCGGCTTAAAACAGGGCGTCACTTAGCGGTGAACGCATTTAGCCCTCGCTCCGAGGCTAAATGTGATTTAGGAGCTACTAATGCACAGAGCCTGTTTGTCGGCGCTGCGCAAAGGGAACGTAAAAGATAAACTACACTCGTAGAAGGTCAGGGTAAGAGGTTTTCGGACAGGGGTTCAATTCCCCTCGGCTCCACCAAAAACAAAAACCGCTCGGTAGAGCGGTTTTTTCTTTTTGGGGGTGTTTGTGCCCGCAGGGCACAACATCATTTTTCGCATAGCGAAAACATCGTTGTCCACTTGCGGACACAAAACGAGGTTACGCCTGCGGCGTAAACAGTGTTGCCCTATGGGCAAACGATGTGATGCTCCGCATCAATGATGTTGCGTTCCGCACAAACTAAGGCAAGGCAAAGCCTTGCCATTTTTTTGCAATACAGTTAAATAGGTATGTTGAATTTGAGCAGCATTTTTAGTAACAGTTCTCCTGTAGTCTTAGAAAACTCGTCGTAAGAAGCTGAAATTATATAAAAATAATCAAATCGTTTTTCGGTTAACTGAACATAAAATATTTTTAACAGTTGAAGTAGCTTTTTTTCCTCGGTATCCATATTTGAGTATGCGTGCAAATAATATCTTTCACTTTCCTGCATTTCTGTTAATAGGATGGATACAGTGTTTTGGTCAATACTGCGGAAATGGGTAAAATATTCATATAAATATCCGTAGAATAAATAGTGCAATGTGTGTGCGGTGGTAATATAGTGATAACAGTGCATTTTTGCGAAAAGGACACATTCTACCATACCATCGAGAGTCTGTTTGAAAAATAACTTTGAATTAAGCATATCGTTTGCAAATTCAATGCAGTTGTAGACTATTTTTTTAGTCAAAGATATACTTTCTGCGGGTAGGTCGGAAAACATCTCGTCCCAAGGTTTATTAAACGTAATGTTAGGATTCATAATGCCTCCTTTTTAATCATTGTATATCCAAAAACGCGTTTTGTCAACGGAAATCTCGTTTATAAAACTATAATTTAGTTTATTCAACTAATAATTCGTTATTTGTTCTAGAATAATGATATTAGGAGTTGATTTAAATGCTGTTTTGCGAAAAACTCAGAATATTGATAGAGGATAATAACTTCACCCAAAAACAAGTAGCAGAGGATATGCAGATTCCTGCATCAACCTTGGGCGGATATGTTCAGGGAACAAGTGAACCCGATTTTGAAACTCTTAAGATGATTGCTAAATATTTTAAAGTTAGTACCGATTATCTTTTGGATTATAATGTAAACGCCGTTGCGAATAAAGAGGATGAACTAATTAAAATATTCAGAACATTATCTCCCAAACAGCAGGATTTATATATAGAACAGGGTAAGGTGTTTGAAAAGTTAAAATAACGGACAGTCGGGGACGCCTGTCCCTACAAAATTCTATTGAATGCTGATTTTACATTGTAGGGCAGGGGTGTCCCATTCCCCTCCTGCCGTTTTGTTAGTGAAAATAAAAAGCTCCCGAGTGTATGCTCGGGAGCTTAATTTTTGATTTAGGTTTTTATTTAAGCCGTTTTGGCCTTTTATTTAACTTGCCTTAGACTTTTATTTAACTTAATCGTCGTCTTCTTCGGTCTCGGGTTCGGGGCGGGGGAGACGCTCGGCACGAATCTCAGCGATTCGGCGGTCCTCAACCGAGAGAACGGTGAACTTAACATAGTCAAATTCGATCTCGGGATTCTCGTCGGGGGAGGGAATGCGCTCCAAAAGTCCTGTAAGGAAGCCGCCGATGGTGTCGTATTCGACGTCGTCGGGAACAGTGAAGTTAAGAAGCTTGGAAACCTCGTCAAGCGGGGCGGTTCCATCAAGGGTGAATACCGTGTCGCTGACCTTTTCGATCTCCTCTTCCTCGTCGTCATATTCGTCCTGCATACTGCCGACGATAGACTCAAGAACGTCCTCCATTGTGATAATACCGGCGGTTCCGCCGTACTCATCAACAACAACTGCCATCTGCATTCTGTTCTCGGTAAGCTTAGTGAAAACCTCACGAAGCTTTATGGACTCGGGAATGTAAAGCGCAGGGCGCATATGCTTTTTGATGCTTACCTTGCTAACATTTTTGCCGACGTATTTAAGAAGGTCCTTTACATAGACAACGCCGATAATGTTGTCAAGATCTTCCTCAAAAATGGGGATTCTCGAATAACCCTCCTCAATACTGCAGGCTATCACGTCCTCAATGCTGCAGTCTGAGCTGAGCGCAATGACTTCGGTTCTGTGGGTCATAGCCTCGTCGGCGGTTGTATCGTCAAATTCAAAGATTCCGGCAATCATATCCTTCTGACTTTCCTCAATCATGCCGTTTTCCTTACCGACATCAACCATCATCATAATTTCCTCTTCGGTAACCTCTTCACTCTGAGCGTTGGGGTTAACTCCGATAAGCCTCAAAACGCCGTTGGTCGATTTTGAAAGCAGGAATACGATGGGGGTGGAAATGCGGTAGAAAAGAAGCAGGGCGGGGGCAAATGCAAATGATATCCTCTCGGGATTGTTCATTGCGACCCTCTTGGGAACCATCTCGCCGAAAACTATCGAGAGAAACGCCAAAAGAACGGTAAGTAAAACTAAAATTACGCCGTGGATAACGTCGTAATCCACCATTGTCAGCAGAGAGTGAATAGCTGAGGCTAAGGGACCTGCAAATCTGTCAGCCGCAACAGCCGAGGTCAAGAATCCTGCCAAGGTTACTCCAACCTGAACGCTTGCGAGGAACTTGGTGGGCTGGCTAAGAAGCTTTAAGATACGCTTTGCCTTAACGTTGCCGTCGTCTGCCATAATTTTGAGCTTGGCGTCGTTTAAGGTTACCAGTGCCATTTCGCTTGCGGAGAAAAATCCGTTTTCGAAAATGAGTAAGATAGAAATAATGATGTAGAGCAGCATATTGTTGCCGCTCGCGTCGGACGAGCCGACTGATAGTAACTGAATACACATGTTACTGTCAGGGTCCATGATAATGTTATCTCCTTTCGGTGCGAAAAATATATACGCAAATCATATCATACAACAAATCTTTTAAAAAGTCAACACCGCATTTTACCTGCGCCTGTTTCGGTGCCTGTTGTGGTAGGCAACGCTCATCACAAGGCCGATTCCGCAGAAGGTTACAACGACTGACGTGCCGCCTGCGCTGAAAAGCGGCAGGGTAATGCCAATAACTGGCAGCAGGGTGAGCACCATTCCGAGATTTATAACCGTCTGAGCGGCGAACATTGCAAAAACGCCGACGCAGATGTATTTTCCTAAGAGATCATCAGATTTATGCGCGTTGTAAAGCGAGCGGAAACAGATAGAGGATAGCAGAATAATGACCGCAAGGCAGCCTAAAAATCCGAGCGTTTCGCCAATAAACGAAAAGATGTAGTCGCTCTGAATTGCGGGAACCTTTCGTAAATTTGCGTCAAAGCCTTTGCCAAAGAGCATTCCCGAGCCGAGCGCTATCTTGCCTTGACGGGGCTGAACGCTTATTGTAAGCGGATAGGCATCGGGGTTGAAAACGACTTCTATTCGCGCCTTCTGGTCGGCGTTCATAACAAAGTTCCACATAACGTAGAAAACTGCGGGCAGAGCGGCAAGCGGCGGGATAATAAACTTCCAGGGCAGATTTGCCGAGAAAAGCATAAATACAAAAATGCAAAGGAAAACCAGCGCGCTTCCGTCGTCTCCCTGCATAACGATAAGCATGGTGGGAATAGCTCCGTGCAGACAGAGAAGAAAAACCTGAAACAGACTGTTTATGTTATCCCGCACCTTTTCAAGATGCAGAGAAAAGGTCAGTATAAATGACAGCTTTAAAAGCTCTGACGGTTGGAAGGTAAGCGAGGTAAAGGGGATCTGCAGCCATGCTCTGTCGTCAGCACCTTGGTTTTTAAGTCCAAAGAAAAAGGTCAGAAGAACAAGGATTACCGCAATAGAGGCGTGAATTTTCCACAGCCGCGCCATACTTCGATAGTCAATGAGCGAAATTAGGATCGCGAGGGTAAGTCCCAAAACAGCGGCACCAAGCTGGACGTAGGTGTAGCTTAAAGAGCCGAAAAAATATGTAGTGCATTTGTAAACGATAAATACACCGAAACCCGAGGTTATAACGCAGAGCGCAAGCAGAGCTCTGTCCGAAAAACGCAGATAATTTTTGATGGCTTTGAATATTTTTGCAAACATAGCGCCCTGTAAACCTCCTTTTGTAAGCATTGATAATAATATTATAGCTTTTTATAGCAAAAAATTCAAGATAAACCTTTGCATAGCTTAAAAAATGTGCTATACTTTAATAAAATGAGCAAAAAGGAGGGGTAAAATGCAGACCTTTGTATCACAAAGCGAAAAGGAAACGGAGCAGTTTGCTGAAAGTTTTGCAAAAACGCTAAAGGCGGGCGCGGTAGTTGCTTTTGAGGGCGACCTTGGCGCAGGTAAAACGGCTTTTGTGCGCGGCTTGGCGAGAGGCCTTAACTGCAAAGACAGCGTTTCAAGCCCCACCTTTGCGATAGTAAATGAGTACGACGGCGCATTGCCGCTCTTTCACTTTGATATGTACCGCATCGAGACCCTCGGCGAGCTTTATTCGGTAGGCTTTTTTGAGTATCTTGAGCGCGGCGGTGTTTGTGCTATAGAGTGGAGCGAGAATATCTACTCGGCTCTGCCCGATGATTCGGTTTTTGTTGTGATTGAAAAGATAGATGAGAATACCCGTAAAATTACCGTTAAGGAGGGCAAAGAGTGATAATTTTAGGCGTAGAATGTTCCGCAGTCTCGGTTTCTGTTGCCGCTTTGAAGGACGGAGAGATCATCTGCGAGGACTTTCAAAATAACGGCTACACGCATTCTGTAACCCTGCTTCCAATGATAAAATCGGTGCTTGATGCCTGCAATCTGGCGGTTTCTGATATAGACGTTTTTTCGATAAGCGCAGGACCAGGTTCGTTTACCGGTCTTAGAATAGGTGCCGCCACAATAAAAGGCCTTGCCTCTTTGGGTGGGCTCTGCCTCGGCGTTTCGACCCTTGAGGCTATGGCATACGACCACAGAGATTTTGAGGGAATTGTCTGTCCGTGTATGGACGCGCGCTGCTCGCAGGTATACAATGCGCTTTTTGAGGCGAAGAGCGGCAAGATAGAGAGAAAATGCGAGGATAGGGCAGTCATGCTCCCTGAGCTTCTTTGCGAGCTTAAAGAGATCGATAAGCCTGTTTTGCTTGTGGGGGACGGCGCAAGCCTTACATATAATAAGATAAAAAACGAGTGCCCCGAGCTTTTGGGTAAGGTAAAAACAGCGGATGCTGAGCGACTGTTTCAGCATGCGGCGGGAGTTTGTTATCTTTGTGAAGAATTGCTTTCTATGGGGCAAAAGGCAGTTCCTGCCGAAGAGCTTATGTTAAATTATCTGCGTCTGCCTCAGGCGGAGCGGGAGCTTAAGAAAAAGGAGAATGTAAAATGATAGCGATAGGATGCGACCACGGCGGTTTTAAGCTCAAAGGAGCGGTCATAGATTTCTTAAAACAAAACGGCTACGAGGTTAAGGATTTCGGCACAGACAGTGAGCAGTCTTGCGACTATGTCGACTACGCTAAAAAGGTAGCCTTTGCAGTAGCGGGCGGCGAGTGCGAAAAAGGAATTTTGCTCTGCGGAACGGGAATAGGAATGTCGATTGCCGCAAACAAAGTGAAGGGCATCAGAGCGGCGCACTGCACCGACTATTTCAGTGCTAAGTATACAAGGATGCACAACGACTCTAACATTATATGTATCGGCGAGAGAATAACGGGAGCGGGGCTCGCACTTGAGCTTATAAAGGTTTTTCTTGAAACCGAGTTTGAGGGCGGAAGACACGCCATCCGAGTTGCCAAAATAGCCGAGCTTGAAAAATAATAAAAGTGGGAGATATTTCTTTTAAAAATATCTCCCACTTTTATTGCATATTACGTTATAAGATTTGATATGTTTTTATTTCTTCTTTAATCGAATCTTTTGTTATAAACAAACGAAACAACCAGTTGTTAAGTATGTTTTGGTCTATTAAAACCCATTCATTGTTATTATTAAGAAAATATCGAGCTGTTTTTATGTATTTATGCTTTTTCTTTTCTGTTATGAATTTTATGGTATTGTTAACTAATGGAGCAATATGTGCTACGATTTCATTTTCAAAGTCTTCTTGATTTTCATAGTCCCATTCATACCACGAAATATCGTCATCAATATCAGCGTATAGGTGTAGCTTACCCTCGGATTTCGTTATACTAATAGTTAATAGTAATTCGGGATTTTCGGTATCTCCTGAAAATGCAATCCAACCATCTTTTTCTATAAAATTAGATACACCGCTTTTTTGGGCAATTTTATTTTTTATGTTGTTATAGCAGTTGTCTATTCGGGTATTGGAGTAATCGTCCAAGGAAGAACTGTAAAAAAATCTCATACAATCATCACCTTTGTATTTTAACTATATCATATTATAATATAAAAGTAAATAAATGTATTTGAAGAAAACGAAAAAAAGACACCCTGTCGGGTGTCTTTTTTAATTGACTTGTTCTTATCTGCCGTAGATGCAGTTCTCTGCAAACTCCTCGGCGATAACGCCTTCGGGTCTGCCGGTCTCTTTGGACTCGGTAAGGATTCTCTCAACGGTGTTATAGATATTGTAAACTTTCTTGAGAACCTCTTCCTCGTTGTAGTTGCCTGCAGCTTCGCCGGCAGCATTGATAACGCCGCCTGCGTTGATGATAAAGTCGGGAGCATAGTAGATGCCTCTGTCTTTAAGAGCCTGGCCGGATGCAAGGTCAAGGATAACATTGTTAGCAGCGCCTGCGATAGCCTTGCAGTTAAAGTTAGGGATTGTGTCGGGGTTAACGATAGCACCCATTGCGCAGGGAGCAAGAATGTCGCACTCCTGAGAAAGAATCTTGTCAGCGGGAACGATCTTTGCGCCGAACTCTTCTACAGCCTTGTCAAGAATAGCCATATTCTTGCGGTTAGCAATATAAAGCTCTGCACCCTCACTGTGAAGATGACGGCAAAGGTCGTATCCTACCTTACCAACGCCTTGAACAGCGATCTTTAAGCCCTTTAAGCTATCCGAACCAAAAGCAACCTTAGCAGTTGCCTTGATGCCCTGCCATACACCGAGAGCGGTGAAGGGAGAGGGATCTCCGCTTACTGCGGGAAGACCGCAAACGTATTTGGTCTTGCGGGTCATAATGATTGCATCGTTGCAATCGGTGTTAACGTCCTCTGCAGTTATGTAGCAACCGCCGAGAGCATTAACTGCCTCACCAAAGGCCTCGAACATAGCCTCGGTCTTCTGCGAGGGGTCAGCAATAATAACACCCTTACCGCCGCCGAAATCAAGACCTGCAGCAGCATTTTTATGAGACATACCGCGTGAAAGACGAAGAACATCAAACAAAGCATCCTCTTCCGAAGCGTAGGGATACAGGCGGCAGCCGCCGATAGCGGGTCCTCTTACGGTGTTATGAACAGCAATGATAGCCTTAAGACCGGCTTTCTCGTTGTTGACGAAAAGAACCTTTTCGTGTCCTTTTTCGCACATGGTTTCCATAAGTTTCATTCAAATCACCTCTAAGAATTTTTAGGTAGCCAAAGACTACCCGGTTTGTATCTCAAGTCATGGGGTGTACGCTTTTGGCTTTTGTGCCTAGAACATCTACTTCATGCTGAAAATATAATATATTTTAGCAGACTTTTTTTTCAATTGCAATATTTTTTTGCCCAAAAATGTAAGTTTTTTGTAAATTTAAAAGAGATGTGCCCTGCGAAAGAGCACATCTCTTTTTGTTTATATCTTTCCTTTTTTAATAAGCAGCTTGTAAAGTATGTTTGCGATTACAAGCGACGCTGCTCCCGCAACAAGCTTTCCGACTATAACGGGGGCGAGATATTCGCTTTTGTAGGCAAGGGTAAAGGCAAGGTGCGCGCCGAAAACAAATGCGCCCGAAACCGAGAAGGCAGAGTTTAAAACAACGCCCTTTTCATCCATATCTTCCATCATACTGAAGGTCGTAATGTTGGTTGCAAGGTTTGCAACCAAGCCCAGCATCGACTGCGGATTTGTGTCCATTTTTGCGCTTAATCTATCAAGCGGCTTTTTTATAAGCTTCTGAACCACGAATAAAAGCGGCAGTGTTCCGCTTAAAACAACTGCGGCGTTGACGCCAATCATCATCGAATCCTCAAAGGGAGCGAGGTTAGGTATGAGCTCGTAACCTGTAAGGAATGAAACCATTCCGCCAAGCAAGCCCACTATTGCGAGAATCTTTACAAATATTCCAAGAACCTTAAATGCCTTAAGGCAAAGCTCGGGAACCTTTAAAAGACCTACGGTTAAGAGAGCTGCAAATATAATAAGCGGAATAAGGCTTGAAAGAATTTCCGAAAGTGTGAGGCCGACCATCAGCGCAGAAACCAGAACGCCAAAAGGAATTGCAATAATTCCGCACATAAGGCCGAGCATAATGCTGCCATGCTGCTCTTTTTTGGTAAGGCTCAGCGCAAGCGGGAGTGTAAATGAGGTCGTGGCGCCCATCATTGCGCCGACAACAAGCCCGTTAAAAGAGCCGAGCTCGGCGGTCTTGCCAAAGCTTTCGGAAAGCGGTGCGCCGCCCATATCATTTGCAAGCAGACAAGCCGAGATTATTGATGGATCAAGCGGAGTGTTGTCTGAAATAAATTTTAAAACGGGGGAGAGAAGGTCTGAAATAAACGGGGATAAAATTATTATTCCCACAGAGGAAAGAGCGCAGGTTCCTATCATAAGGATTCCACGGACAAATTCGTTTCCAAGCCCAAATTTGTTTCCTATTAAATAGTCTATCGCACCAAGCGCCGCAAAACAGACTATAACAATGTTAACGACCTGCATTTTTTACCCTCCCTTTTATCGTTTTCCAACAACAAAGTTTATCACTTTTGCACTTTTCAGTCAAGACAAAACAAAGAAATTTAGAAAATACGTATAGTGAATCTTGGCTCTCTCTGACGATAAGTGAGGCTCCAAATCTTTGATTTGGCAAGCCGAACTTATGCAGTAGCAATGCGAAGCTGGGAGCTGGCAAAACCAAAGGTTTTGACTGAGGGATAGATAATTATATTTTTTTCTCTCCCCCAGTCATTTATTACAAAAATGACAGCCCCCTCGTCAGAGGGGGCCGAAAGTTACATATACTTATAATGTGTATTAGAGCAATTCTTCATTATATATAGCTCTTGCGCCGCCGATAAATTTGGGGCGGGTCCTTGCACATACAATGGGAGCATTTCCGATCTTTTTAATGGGTAGCCTTACGGGAACGGCAACCTCTTTAAGATGCATTCCTATCATTGTAAGGCCGATGTCGATTCCAAGGTCGGCACGCACTTTTTCTACTGCAACTGCGTCCTTGAAATTCTCATAAGCGGTGGTTGCAAAGCTGCCGCCCGCCTTGGCCTGAGGCTTTACATTAACAGGCTCGTAGCCGAACTTTTCGGCAGCCTCGCGCTCTAAGATAACTGCGCGGTTTAAATGCTCGCAGCACTGAACGGCGAGATAAATGCCTTTTTCAGAGAGCACAGGGTAAATGCCCTTGAAAAGCGCTTTTGCAACGTCAAGACTTGAGTTGGTGCCTATCTTTTCGCCCAAGACCTCACTTGACGAGCAGCCGACGATAAACAGAGAGCCTTTTTTTGCATTTGCCGCCTCGCACAAAGCCAAGGTGGCATTTTTGGCATCCTCTGTAATCGAGGTAAGGAGTGCCTTGTCCTCTACAGCGTATACACCTTTCATATAAGTCCCTCCATTTCGTAGACTTTTATAGCATTGTTGTATGTTGTTTCAATGATTTCCTCTGCCGAAACGCCCTTGATCTCTGCCAAAACCTCGGCAACCGAGGACAGCATCGAGGAGTCGCACCTCTCGCCCCTAAATGGAACGGGCGCCATGTAAGGACAGTCGGTTTCGATAAGAAGTCTGTCAAGCGGAACAAACTCGGCGCTCTTTTTTGACTTTGCGGCGTTTTTGAAGGTAACCACACCCGTAAAGCCAATATAAAGACCTAAATCAAGTATCTGCCGCGCCGTTTCAACACTTCCCGAAAAGCAATGCACAACGCCTTTGGGCTTGTACTCTTTCAAGATATCAAGCATATCGGCGGTGGCCTCTCTCGAGTGAATGATGACCGGCTTATCGAGCTTTTTTGCAAGCTCTAACTGCTCTATAAAGAACTTTTTTTGAAGCTCGGGCGGTGAGTTGTCGTAGTGATTATCTAAACCAATTTCACCGACCGCAACAAGCTTTTTGTTTTCTTTAAAAAGCTGCTCTAATCTGTCTAAATAGGGCAGAGGCTCGTCAATGCAGTCGATGGGGTGAACTCCCGCACTGCCGAAAACAAAATCGTATTTTTTGGTAAGCTCGCTGATAAAAACGCTTCTCTCTATAGAACAGCCTGCCAAAAGAACAAGCCCGACGCCCTTTGATTTGAGAGAGCAGAGAACTTCGTCTCTGTCTCCGTCAAACTGGGAATTGTCGTAATGCGAGTGTGAATCGAAAATCAAAGCCATAAAAACCTCTTATCTGATGCGGCTTCCCTCGGGGATAGAATCGTCAAGGAAAAGAACTTTAACGTCATTTTCGGAGCAGTCAGCAGCTAAGATCATTCCGCAGCTTTCCTCTCCGCAGAGTTTTGCGGGAGCGAGGTTAGCAACCAAGATAACCTTTTTGCCGATAAGATCCTCAGGTTTGTACCAAGGAGAAATACCCGAGCAGACCTGCCTCTTGCCCTCACCGTCATTTACGATAAGCTTAAGAAGCTTTTTAGATTTCTTGATAGGCTCGCACTCTAAGATCTTAGCGCAACGAAGCTCTACCTTTGAAAAATCGTCAATGCCTATCTGCGCAAGACCCTCGATCTTCTTGGTTTCTTCTTTTTGACCGTATTTCTTGTCAATGTCAGCGGCAATTTCCTCAAGCTTTTTAGCCTCGTCAATTCTTGCAAAGATAACCTTTGCCTCAGAAACCTTGTGGCCGTTTGGCGTTTTTCCAAAGCTTGAAAGCGATTCATAGCTGCTTTCGGGGCCACCCATCTGTCTTAAAATTTCATCTGCGGTCTGGGGCAGGAAAGGAGCGATAAGAACAGCAATAAATCGAATGGACTCGGTAAGATTGTAGAGAACTGTTTTGAGTCTGTCTTGTTTGCTCTCGTCCTTTGCAAGTGCCCAGGGCATAGTTTCGTCAATGTACTTGTTGCAGCGGCGTGCAAGGGAAATGATTGCATCTAAAGAGTCGGCAACGTGGAACTGCTCCATAAGCTTGTCAACCTTGCCTACACATTCGAGCGCTTCACTAATAAGCTCGCTGTCAACAGCCTCGCTGACACCTGTATTTTCAACGACGCCGCCAAAATACTTGTTAGACATAGCAATGGTGCGGTTTACGAGGTTGCCAAGGGTGTTTGCAAGGTCAGAATTGTAGCGGGCGATAATGGTCTCATAGGTGATGTTTCCGTCCTGAGCATAGGGCATTTCGCTCAAAACGTAGTAACGAACGCCGTCAACTCCGAAATACTCTGCAAGGTCGTCAGCATAAATAACGTTGCCCTTGGATTTGCTCATCTTGTCGTTTCCTGCAAGCAGCCAAGGATGGCCAAAGACCTGCTTGGGTAGCGGCTCACCGAGCGCCATAAGCATAATGGGCCAGTAAATTGTGTGGAAACGAAGAATATCCTTGCCGATAATGTGAACGTCGGCAGGCCAATACTTATTGTAAAGCTCTCCACTGCCGTCGGGGTCATAGCCGAGGGCGGTGATGTAATTTGAAAGCGCGTCTATCCAAACGTAAATAACGTGTTTGTCGTCAAATGTAACGGGAACGCCCCACTTAAACGAGGTGCGGGATACGCAGAGGTCCTGAAGGCCGGGCTTTAAGAAGTTGTTTATCATCTCGTTCTTGCGGCTTTCGGGATGAATGAAATCGGGATGCTCCTCGATGTACTGCATAAGCTTGTCGGCATACTTGCTCATTTTAAAGAAGTAAGCTTCCTCGCGGGTCTTTGTAACCTCTCTGCCGCAGTCGGGGCACTTGCCGTCAACAAGCTGAGTTTCGGTAAAGAAAGACTCGCAGGGCGTGCAGTAAAGTCCCTCGTACTCGCTCTTGTAGATATCGCCCTGATCGTAGAGCTTTTTAAATATCTTCTGAACAGTCTTTTCGTGATAGTCATCTGTGGTGCGGATAAACTTGTCGTAGGAGGTGTTCATAAGGTCCCAGATAGAGCGGATCTCGCCTGCGACCGAGTCAACGTATTTCTGAGGGGTAACACCTGCCGCATTTGCGTATTCCTCTATCTTCTGGCCGTGCTCGTCGGTTCCCGTAAGAAAGAAAACGTCATCACCTACAAGCCTTCTATATCTGGCGATGGCATCTGTGAGAACTATCTCATAGGTGTTGCCGATGTGAGGTTTTCTCGAGGTATAGGCAATAGCGGTGGTTATATAAAATTTCTTTTGCATAGATTAAAGCTCCTTTGTGTCAGAACATATTACTTCAAATTATATTATATAGCGTTCCTTTCAAAAAATCAAATAAAAACGATAAATTAACTTAAAAATTCTACATTTAATATATACTTTTTTTATTAGCGCTATAAAATTGCACAAAAGGGTAAAAAAATGACGCCCAAAAAGACGAAAATTTTGTAACCGTTTTGTAATTTTTTTGCCAATTTTTGTGAAAATAATGAATTTTATTTAAATAAATGCAAAAACGACTTGCAAATTGCATAACTTTTATGTAAAATATATGTGGTCTATAAACAAATGTGCAATTTGAACAAAAGAAAGTTACACAAAAAGGTCTGCCGGAGCGAGTAAAAACCGGCAAAGAGAGGTTATCTTAATGTCAAACAAGCTTTTCAAGGACGTAATTTCACAAATGAAGGTTTCGATCGACCGTGTTATCGGCGTTGTCGATTCAAATGCAACCGTAGTTGCCTGCAGCAGTGTGGCAAAGATCGGTGAGGCTAACGAGATGGTTACTCTCGATATTGCTGACAGCGCTGACGTTTTCGTGCGTGACGGATTTACATACAAGGCCTTCGGCGCAGGCGGAAAGTCCGGCTATGCGGTTTTTGTTGAGGGTAGTGATGAGAGTGCCGCAAGATATGCAAATATCCTTGCAGTTTCGTTTGCTAATATAAAGCAGTATTACGATGAAAAGTATGACAGAAATAACTTTGTAAAGAACGTTATTCTTGATAACATTCTCCCCGGAGAGATCTTCTTAAAGGCAAGAGAATTCCATTTTAATAACGACGTCAGCCGCGTTGCGCTGCTCATTCGTGTTCTTTCAGATAACGATGCATCTATTTACGATGCGGTTCAGAACCTTTTCCCCGATAAGCAGAAGGATTTTGTTCTTAATATAAGCGAAAAAGAGGTCGTTCTTATTAAGGAGATCAAGAGCGGCATCGAGGCTCGCGATCTTGAAAAGCTTGCTCGTTCCATTGTTGACACTCTCAGCAGCGAGTTTTACACCCAGACCTCCATCGGTATCGGTACCGTTGTTTACGGAATTAAGGATCTTGCCCGTTCCTATAAAGAGGCTCAGATAGCGCTCGAGGTCGGAAAGGTGTTTGATACTGATAAGATTATTGTCAGCTATGAGAACTTAGGCATCGCTCGCCTTATCTATCAGCTTCCCACAACCCTTTGCGAAGCGTTTTTGCAGGAGGTCTTCAAAACAGGCTCGATTGAAAGTCTTGACCAGGAAACCCTCTTTACCATTCAGAAGTTCTTTGAGAATAATCTTAACGTTTCCGAGACATCAAGAAAGCTCTTTGTTCATAGAAATACTCTGGTTTATAGGCTTGAGAAGATCAAAAAGCTTACAGGCCTTGAGCTTCGTGAGTTTGACCACGCTATTATATTTAAGGTAGCGCTTATGGTCAAGAAATACCTTGCGGCTAACCCCGTAAAATACTAAAAATCATTTGGCGGACTTTAAAAAGGCCCGCCAAATCAAATTTTATTTATAGGTGGTGTCTGTTCATTGATTTGTTTTGATTCGGTTTCTAAAGTGTATTCAAACGGCACCAAGGCGCTTGACAACGTCAGCTTTACAATAGAAAAAGGCGAGTTTGCCTTTATAGTCGGAGCATCGGGAGCGGGTAAAAGCACCCTTTTAAAGCTCATTATGGCTGAGGAGAAAACCTCTGAGGGAACTATAACCGTAAACGGTTTTGACCTCTCTCATTTAAGTCAGAAGGAAATCCCTGCTTTAAGAAAATCCATGGGAATAGTTTTTCAAGATTTTAGGCTCATTGAAAATATGACGGTTTATGAAAACGTAGAGTTTGCTATGCGCGTTACTAATGCGTCCACCCGCAGCATCCGCAGGAGAGTTCCTTATGTTCTCGGGCTTGTAGGCCTTGGGGAAAAGGCAAGAAGCTACCCTCGTCAGCTTTCGGGCGGTCAACAGCAGAGGGTTGCGCTGGCGCGTGCGCTTGTAAACAATCCCTCGATTATTATTGCCGACGAGCCTACGGGTAATATCGACCCCGAGATGTCGCACGAGATAGTTGAGCTCTTAAACGAGATAAACCATTGCGGAACGACCATTCTCATGGTAACACACGAGCATAGGCTTGTTAATGAGTTTGGCCGCCGCGTTATAAATATTAAGG
The DNA here is from genome assembly GCA_017461245.1 of Oscillospiraceae bacterium. Lineage (GTDB taxonomy): Bacteria > Bacillota > Clostridia > Oscillospirales > Ruminococcaceae > SIG578. Next base: position 23,261 of record JAFTYW010000008.1, on the reverse strand, counting down.
ATGGTAAGCTTGCCGCTGACATTCCTGATGGGAGTGTGAGAAAATGAGATTAGGTAGCTTTACATATCTTTTAAAGCAGGGCGCAAAAAACACCTATATTAATAAGGCGATGTCAATTGCCTCGGTCGGTGTTCTTACTGCCTGCCTTGTCATTGTCGGTTTTTCTATGCTTTTGTCTGAAAATATCAAGAGCATCATAGGCTTTGTCCAGCAGCAGAACGAGATCATCGTTTATGTTGACCCCTCTCTTTCGGCAGACGGGCAGTCGCTTCTCGATAAGCAGATCCGCGCACTTGATAATATTTCAAGCGTTGAGTATACCTCTAAGGAAGAGGCATTTGAAAACCAGCACGAAAAGCTCGGTGAATTACTTGACGGATACGAGAACGAGGACATTTTCCCCGCCTCATATCACCTTAAAATGAAGGACCTTTCGCTTATCGAGGATAATGTAGAAACCATTTCAAAGCTCGAAGGCATTTATAAGGTCGACGCTCCCACAGATGTTGCAGAGGTTATGGTCAAAACTGAGCAAACGGTTACCGTTGCAGGCAGCGTTGTTGTGATCGCTCTGCTTGTAGTTTCGCTTGTTATCATTATGAATACCATTAAGATAACAGTCTTTAGCCGCCGTAGAGAGATCAATATTATGAAATACGTCGGTGCAACAAACTCCTTTATCAGAATGCCGTTTTTGGTTGAGGGAATGATTTTGGGCGCCGTTGCTGCAACCGTTTCGTTCCTGCTTGTGTGGTATCTCTACACCCAGATCTATAATGGCGTTGCAAACGATATGACAAGTTGGCTCAGCGGCGCGGTAGCCTCGCTTATTCCCTTTAAGGCTATTGCTTGGAAGCTTATTTTAGCTTATCTTGCAACAGGAATTTTGGTAGGAGGCTTCGGTAGCCTTATCAGCACCCGTAAACACCTAAAGGTTTAATTTCTTAAAAGGAGGGACGGTATGTTAAACCTCAAAACCATAAAGAAATTGACATCAGGTTTTCTTGCGCTTGTTGTGGTATTTTCTGTAGTTAATTTTGGCGGCGATGTAAATGTGCGCGCCGCGTCCTCGGTTTCGGACCTTGAAACCAAGTACAGCGAACTTGAGAAAAAACTCGAGAAACTTAAGAGCGAAATGTCCAAGACCCAGAGCGAGAAAAAGCAAACTCTTTTGTATAAAAATCAGCTCGACACCGAAATTTCTATCGTCGAGCAGCAGATTGAAAACTTAAATCGCCAAACAACTGAGCTTAACGCTCAGATTAAAGCGAACGAGGCTCTTTTAGCGAAAAAGGAAAGCGAAATTTTAGAAAACGACGAGCTTTTTAAATCAAGATTGCGTGCAATGTATGTTTCGTCAGATACTTCTATTTGGGAAGTTATTTTCGGCTCAAAGAGCTACTCAGATTTTCTTATGAACACCGAGTATATGAAGCGCCTTGCCGAGAGCGACCAGCAGCTGATGCAAAAGCTCAATCAAGATAAAAAGACAATTATCGCGGCAAAGGAAAACATTGAAAACTCTAAAATCAAGCTCGATGCTAATAAGCAGACCTTGAGCATCAAAAAAGGCTCTCTTAACACAAAGTATCAGGAAAGCCAGAAACTTTTAAACACCCTCACACAAGAAGAAAACTCGCTTAAAAGCGAGCAGATAAAGATAAACGAGGAAATGGAAGAGATCGACGAGGAAATTCGTCAGATGCTCGCAAACAACGGCTCAAACGGAGACTTTGTCGGCGGCGAATTCCTCTGGCCCGTTCCTAATTACTCGACTATTACTTCAAAATTCGGCTGGAGAACACTTTACGGAAGAAAAAATTGGCACACCGGTATTGATATTTCGGGCGCCAATGTTTACGGAAAAAACATAGTTGCCGCCAATAGCGGAACGGTTATCAAGGCTGTAACAAGCTACGTTCCCAAAAAAGGCTACGGTAAATATGTAATTATTGACCACGGCGGCGGTTATACTACTCTATACGGACACTGCAGCAGCCTTCTTGTCAAGGTTGGACAAACCGTCAAGCGCGGCGATCCCATTGCGCTTGTTGGCTCGACAGGTAACTCGACAGGTCCGCACCTGCACTTCGGCATTTATGTAAACGGAAAAGAAGTTGACCCGCTTCCTTATCTATAATGACTATGTTTATGTCGAAATAGGGCAAGGCCTTATTTCGACAGCGAATTCTTTGAATTCGCAAACAATTACCAAAGGTAATTGAACATAATCATCATAAGCAAAAGCAGTCAGAAAGGAAAGAGCAATGAACAAAAAGATTTCTATCGGCGTTTCAATATTTTTAATGGCGCTTTCGGCAACGGTTGCTGTTGCAATTACCTTTGTTTTTTCAAGCTCCATCTTTAATTCAAAGCTCAATAGCTTAAATGAGCGTCAAGCAATTTACGATAAGATCGACGAGATAAATCAGATAGTCCGTGAGAATTACAACGGCGAAATTGATGAAACAAAGCTTCTCGACAGTATTTCTGACGGCTTTGCTTATGGACTCGGTGATGTTTATGCAAACTACTATTCCGCCGAGGAATACAGCGAGCTTAAGGACGATCTTAACGGCAAGGTTGTCGGAATAGGCGTTGCCTGCACAAAGGACACCGAGGGTTATGCCCGCCTCATCACTGTTTATGAGGATTCTCCCGCTCAGATCTCGGGGCTTCAAAAAGGCGACCAGCTCGTCAAGGTCAGCGATATTGATGTTTTGACCGATTATACCAATGCCATAAACGCATTAAAGGGCGATGCAGGCACGACCGTAAAGGTTATCTACCGCCGAGCAGGCGAGGACACCGAGGTTGAGATAACCCGTAGAAAAATAACTGTTCCTTCTGTTGAAAGTGAAATGCTTGACGATAATATAGCATATATTAAGATTACAGATTTCACCACAAGCACAGTAAACCAGTTTGAATCGGCAGTCGGCGCAGCTCTTGATAAAAAGGCTGCTGGAATTATATTCGATATCCGCAATAACGGCGGTGGAACAATGAAATCGGTAGCCCAGATGCTTGACATCATTCTCCCCGAAGGCCCCGTTATTTCAAGTACTGACAAGAACGGCGAAACCAAGGTGGTCTACAGCTCGGACAGCGCAGAGATATCCGTTCCTATGGCAGTTCTTATTAACAAAAATACTGCCAGCGCGGCAGAGCTTTTTGCGGCGGCCTTGCGCGATTACGATAAGGCAGAGCTTGTAGGCTCTACAACCTACGGCAAAGGCGTTATGCAGGATATTTACCCCCTTACTGACGGCTCGGCGATAAAGATCACAACTGCAAAATTCAATCCCCCCAAGAGCGAGAATTTCGATGGCGTCGGCGTAAAGCCCGATTTTGCTGTCGACCTTACCGCAGAGCAGGAAAAACTCTGGTATGAGCTTGATGCTTCTACCGACACTCAGCTTATAAAGGCTATTTCGGTTGTAAAAGCCTTGAATAAATAACATAATAAAAGGAGAAAACCCAAAATGAAAAAGGCAATGACTCAAGAAGAGGTCAAAGAACTTGAAATTCAGCTTGACGAGCTGAAAACTATAAAGAGAAAGGAAGTTGCCGAGAAAATCAAGGTAGCGCGCTCTTTTGGCGACCTTTCTGAAAATAGTGAGTACGATGAAGCTAAAAACGAGCAGGCAATGGTTGAGGCTCAGATACTTGAGCTTGAAACAATGCTTAAAAACGTTGAGCTTATTGACACAGAGGTCCTTTCAACAGAAACTGTTGAGATCGGTCTTAATATTAAGCTCTATGACAATAAATATAAGGAAGAACTTTATTATCAGATAGTCGGCTCCAATAGCGCAGACCCCAGCAAAGGCAAGATCTCTGATGAATCTCCTTTGGGCAAGGCTCTTAAGGGCAAAAAGGTCGGCGATAGCGTAGAGGTCGAGGCTCCCGGCGGAGTTATGACATTTAAGATTCTTGAAATCACAAAATAACTTAGGTTTGGAGGGGTAGCCCGATGCCAAACGATACAAAAAGATACGATATGCTCGGTAGCACAGACCGCGACGAAGCTATCAGACTAAAAAAAGTTAAGCAGGGCCTAATTCCCGATACCGAAAATGAGGCATACCTTAAGGAAAAAGAGGAAAAGGACAAAGCCCCCGTAACCTTAGAGGAAAAGTGGTCTAACTTCTGGTATCACAATAAGTGGACGGTTTTGGTGGTAGGCTTTGCGGTAATCGCGGCTGCATTTCTTACCTATCAAGGCTTGACCCGCGAAAAGTATGATACGACTCTGCTGCTCGGTACATATACATATTACAGCGAGGCTCAGCTTGGAGAAATCACTGAGAAGTTCGAAAAGTATATGCCCGACGCCGACGGAAACGGGGAAGTGAATGTCGGCATTTTCCAGGCGAGGTACTTGACCGAGGAAACCGAGGACGAAGCAACTGGATATGAGGGCTCGATGCACGCCAGAATTATGTCCGAGATCACCTCGGGAGAAAACTGCATATTTATTCTGGAAAAGGAGTTGCTCGATTCTCTTTCTGAAAACGGCGTATTTGCTGATCTTTCCGAGCTCGGTGTAACAGAGAACAGCACCTACGGCGTATCCCTTAAGGACAGTGAGCTGTTTTCCTCGGATAGCTTTAAGTCAGCGGCCGATAATCTTTATGTTGCCCTTAGAGTTTATAAAAAAGGAACGGATGAGGAGCATTACAAGCATCAAGTTACAGCTCTTGAAAATCTTTTAAAGTAAACCACAAATAAAAACCCCGAAAGCCATAGGCTTTCGGGGTTTTTTATGCTACATAAAAAATACACAAAGAAGGCTTATTCAGCTGCTTCTTCTTTCATTTTTGCGAAGCATTCGCTGCAGTAAACAGGGCGATCCTCACGGGGCTTGAAAGGAACAACTGCTTCTTTGCCGCAGTTTGCGCAAACGGCAGTAAACATTTCTCTTTCAGGTCTGGAAGCTGCTTTTCTTGCAGCACGGCACTCTTTGCATCTCTGGGGCTCGTTGGTAAAGCCTTTCTCTGCATAGAATTCCTGCTCACCTGCGGTGAAAACGAACTCTGCGCCGCATTCTTTGCATACTAATGTCTTGTCTTCGTACATGATTTTTCCTCGCTTTTTTTGATATGAAAAATTTGCCCTCGACGGACTTGCACCGCCACCTTTGTAAAAACAACGCTCTTTTTTAAGCTATACGGGCATATATAACAAAGGGACTGACCCTTTTGCCACGGATTTAGCGGGATTTGAAAAGCGCTGATTACTTAAAAAAGCAAGGAACGCAAAATCGAATCGGGCTGATTTTGTGTTAACGCACAAACTTACAATTAGCATTTTAGCAAAATTTTAAAAGAATGTCAATATATAAAAAAGAGTGTGAAAAAATTTTGTTAAAACTGCACAATAGAAAAAAGTCAAATATATTGTTTTTAACTTATAACTTGTTGAAACGGTTGTAAAATCATAATGCCAATTTGTATAAAATGCCAGAAGATTTAAATAAAAAAGCCTCTTTTACAGAGGCTTTTTGGATTATAGCATCAATTTTGCGGCCTTGTAAATGTCTCCGCAGCCGAGGGTTATCACAAGATCGTCCTTTTCGGCGTTCTGTTTAATAAACTCAGCAACCTCTTCAAAGGTTTCAAGCAGGGTGCAGTTTTCAAGTTTGTCTTGCAGGTGCCTTGAGTCAATGCCGTATGTGTTTATCTCTCTCGAGCCCATAATGGGAGTTAAGACAACGCGGTCAGCCAGCGAGAGAACCTTAGCAAAATCGTCAAGCAGCATTGCTGTTCTCGAAAAGGTAAAGGGCTGGAAAACTGCCCATACCTTGTTAAAGCCGAGGGAAAGCGCTGCTTTTAAGGTTGCCTCAAGCTCGGCGGGGTGGTGGGCGTAGTCGTCGGCTATGGTAACACCGCCTCTTATCCCAAGAACATCAAATCTTCTCGCGGCGCTCTTAAATTCAAAGAGGGCGGCGGCAAGCGCGTCAAAGCTGACTCCCGTTTCAAGAGCTGTGGCGCAGGCGGCAAGAGCGTTGTAAACGTTGTGCTTGCCTGGAATTTTTATGGTAATTTCACCTAGCAGGGCGCCTCTCTGATACAAATCAAACTTGGTAAGCAGGCTGTGGGTCTTGTGGCAGACCTCGCTCTTTATCTCTTTGGCATAATAGTCGTTCTTCTCGTCAAGACCGAATGTTACGGTCTTTTTGTTAAGTCCTTCAACCGCTTTAAGCGAGTTAGCATCGTCGCCGTTTACGATAAGCATTTTGCTTGCCATCTCAGAGAATTTTCTGAAAGAAGCAATGAGATTGTCAAGGGTCTTGAAATATTCCATGTGGTCCTCATCAATGTTGAGGATGACCGCAATATCGGGGGATAGCTTTAAGAAGGTGTCAACGTATTCGCAGGCCTCGCATACCATATTTTCGCTTTCTCCAACCCTGCCGCTGCCGCCGATAAGCTCAAGCTTTCCGCCGATAACGGTGGTGGGGTCAAAGTCAGACTGCATATATATTTGTGTCAGCATTGATGATGCGGTGGTCTTTCCGTGGGTGCCGCAGATGCAAACGGCGTTGTCATACCAGCTTGTAACTATGCCGAGGAGAATTGAACGCTCAATGGTAGGAATGCCCTTTTCCCGTGCGGCAACAAGCTCGGGATTGTCTTTCATTATTGCGGCAGAGTGAACGATAAGGTCGGCGCCGTCAACGTTTTCAGCCTTGTGCCCGAGGGTAACAGGTATACCCATATTTATAACGGCGTTAAGTGTATCACCCGTGTTATTGTCCGAGCCGCTTAAATTATAACCCTTTGCAAAAAGAATTTGCGCCAAGGGGTACATTCCGCTTCCGCCGATACCGATAAAATGAATATGCTTTTTTCCTTCAAGGATATTGTAATCAATAGTCAATGTAAAACCCTCCGTCAGTTTGGTAGGTCAGTTTCATTATATGTTACTTACTATTATATTGCTTTTGTGAGAAAAAATAAACACCTATTGCAAAAAAAGTGAATATTTTTTTTAAAATAGTGTGATAATATTGTTGGCTTAGGCCGAAACTCAACCTGAAGGGGAAATGAAGACGTGAATATCAGTCAAATTAAAATCAGAAGACTTTATGACGAGGGCAGAATGAAGGCACTCGTGTCGGTAACCATTGACGACGATTTTGCCGTGCACGATATTAAGGTTATCGAGGGACCGCAGAGGGTCTTTGTTGCCATGCCCAGCAGAAAAGAGGATGGCGGCAATTTCAGAGACGTTGTCCACCCCATAACCAAAGAGGCAAGGGATTATATGGAAAAGGCAATTTTGGACCAGTATTATATGGCACTCGATGAGAATCATCAGCAGAATATTCCGAATCAGATGTAAAAGCTGTTGACAACTAAAGTGCAAAGTAATATAATTTTTATGTAATACAGTTAGGGGCGGAGCGAAATTCTCCACCGACGGTGATATGCCAGTAGAGCAACAAGTCCGTGAGCGAAAGCAAGATATGGTGCGAATCCATAACCGACGGTACAGTCCGGATGAAATAACGGTATTATTGTAAAGAAGCTGCGCCCCCGACGGACTTGTCGGGGGCTTTTTGTTTGGAGGAATGTAAAATGAAAAACAAAAAACTTTATGCCCTTACCGCGTCGGCGCTGCTTGGCGCTGTCGGATTTGTTTTGATGGCGATTGAAATTTCACTTCCCATTATGCCGTCCTTTATAAAACTCGACTTTTCAGAGCTTCCCGCTCTTATTGCCGCGTTTGCCTACGGCCCTACGTATGCTATCGCAGTTTGCTTTGTCAAAAACTTTCTGCACCTTTTTATCACCAACACCGCAGCGGTAGGCGAGCTTGCAAACTTTTTAATGGGCGTTTTCTTTGTGGTTCCCGCAGGTCTTATTTATAAGAAAATTAAAAGCCGCAAGGGAGCGCTACTCGGCTCGCTTATGGGCTCTGTAGTTATGGGGATTGCCTGCGTTTTTATAAACCTGTTTATTACATACCCCATTTACTATCAGATATTGATTCCCGAGCAGGTCATCCTTTCAATGTATCAGGCGATCTTACCGTCAGTAGACAGCATATTTAAGTCGCTTTTGATCTTTAACCTGCCCTTTACCGTTGCAAAGGGAATACTCGTTTCCATAATTTGCTTTGTGATATACAAAAAGATTTCTCCTATATTAAAGAGTAAGATATCTTGACAAGTTATGTCGAATGTACTATAATTATAAAAAAAGAATATTTACCTTATCAAGAGCGACTGAGGGACAGGCCCTGTGAAGTCCGGCAACCTGCATTGCAAGGTGCCAAATCCTGCGGAAAAACCGGCAGATGAGGAGCATATAAATGGCGCTGCGGGTTTCCTCAGCGCCAATTTTTTACGTTAGGAGAAAAATTATGAGTAAAATTCATTTGTTTACGTCTGAATCTGTAACAGAGGGTCATCCCGATAAGATATGCGATCAGATCTCCGATGCTGTTTTAGATGCAATTTTGGAGCAGGACGAGAATGCCAGAGTTGCCTGCGAAACCACCGCAACAACGGGCATGGTTCTCATAATGGGCGAGATCACGACCTCTGCAAACATTGATATTCCCGCCATCGCAAGAGAAACAATAAGAGAGATAGGCTACGATAATGCCGCCTATGGCTTTGACTGCAACACCTGCGCTGTTCTTAGTAGCATAGACAAGCAGTCTGCTGATATTGCTCTCGGTGTTGACAATAGCCTTGAAAAGAAAGAGAGCGGAGAGGATGACGAGCAGAACGGAGCGGGCGACCAGGGAATGATGTTCGGCTTTGCCTGCAATGAAACTGCCGAGCTTATGCCTATGCCTGTTTCGCTTTCTCACAAGCTTGCAAAGAGGCTCACCGAGGTCCGCAAAAACGGCACTCTGCCTTACCTGCGACCCGACGGAAAAACCCAGGTAACCGTAAGATACGAGGACGATAAGCCCGTTTTTGTTGACACCATCGTTGTTTCCTCTCAGCACAGCGAGGATGTTTCTATGCAAAAGATCCGTGAGGACATCATAGAATATGTTATAAAGCCCGTTATCCCTGCCGCCCTTATGTCAGAGGAAACCAAGCTTTACGTTAACCCTACCGGCAGATTTGTTGTCGGCGGCCCTCAGGGAGATACAGGCCTTACAGGCAGAAAGATAATCGTTGATACATACGGCGGCTATTCACGCCACGGCGGCGGCGCCTTCTCGGGCAAGGACCCTACTAAAGTTGACCGCTCTGCCGCCTACGCCGCGAGATACGTTGCCAAAAACATCGTTGCTGCAGGCATTGCCGATAAGTGCGAGATAGAGCTTGCCTATGCGATCGGCGTTGCAAGCCCCGTTTCTGTAATGGTTGACACCTTTGGCACGGGAAAAGTGGCTGACGATAAGATCGAAGAGGCGGTCAAAAAGATCTTTGACCTGCGCCCCTCTGCCATCATTAAAAACTTAGGACTTCGCCGCCCCATCTATAAAAAGCTTGCCGCTTACGGTCATATGGGCAGGGAAGAGCTGGGCGTCAGCTGGGAAAAGACTGATAAAACTGCTGAACTTAAAACTGTTCTCGGCTTAAACTAACCGCTACCCCGAAAGGAAGATTTTGTGTCTGTCGGAATTTCAACCGCCTGCTTTTACCCCGAAATAAGCGAAAACGCCGTTAAGTTCCTTTGCGAAAACGGCGTTTCCAATATAGAAATATTCTTTAACTCGGCTTGTGAGATAAAGGGTGAGATTTTTGCTGAGATCTTATCTACCGTAAAGGCAAACGCGACCCGCGTTGTCTCTGTCCACCCTTTCAGCAGCGCCTTTGAGCCGTTTATGCTCTTTTCAGATTACGAGCGCCGTTTTGAAGACGGGCTTGAGCTTTACAAAAGTTATTTTGATGCCTGCAATGCCCTCGGCGCAAAAATCTTGGTGCTTCACGGCGACAGAGCGGACAGAACAAGACACGATGACCGTTATTTTGACCGCTACCACCGCTTATATAACTCCGCAAAGGCGCAGGGGGTAACTCTTGCGCAGGAAAATGTTTGTTATTGCAGGAGCGGTGATGTTGATTTTCTTAAAAAGATGCGCTCAGAGCTTAAAGACGAGGTTGCCTTTGTGCTTGACTTAAAGCAGGCAAGGCGGGCGGGGATAGACTATCACGATTATGCCGAGGCTATGGGAGAGGCGCTCATCCACCTGCACGCAAACGACTATAACGAGGAGCACGACTGCCTTTTGGCAGGGTGCGGAATAACCGATTTTGCCGAAATTTATTCTACTCTTTATAAAAACGGCTTTAAGGGCGACTCGATAATTGAGGTCTACAGAAAGAATTACGGACAGCCAGAAGAGTTAATAGAGAGTATGCGCTATCTTGAAGGATTTGAAAATAAAAAATAGTCTTTACATAATGGCAATTTTTTGGTAAAATATAAAAAAAGGGACATAGGGAGGAAATGCTATGAAATGCCCATTTTGCGGATACGGTGAAAGCCGTGTTGTTGACTCAAGACCAACTGACGAAAATGAGAAGATCCGCCGCAGAAGAGAATGCCTTAAATGCAACTGCCGTTTTACGACCTATGAGGTTATCGAAACCGTTCCCATTATGGTCGTTAAAAAGGATAAGTCGCGTGAGGCGTTTGATAGAGATAAGCTGACTCGTGGTATTTTGCGCTCCTGCGAAAAGCGCCCCGTTGCTATTGAAGAGATAGTCAAAATGGTCGATAATATCGAGGCAGAACTTTCAAACTCGCTTCAGAGAGAGGTTACCTCTTATCGCATCGGTGAGCTTGTTATGAAGTACTTAAAGCCTATCGACGAGGTTGCTTACGTCCGTTTTGCATCGGTCTACCGACAGTTTGGCGATATCAGCGCGTTTATGGACGAGCTTAAAACAATGATAAAGGATAAATAAAATAAAGCCTCCAGATCGGAGGCTTTTTTAGTATAATGAGGTGCATTATGGAAAATTGGTATAGCAGTGTAGAAAAATATATAAACGAAAATAGGGATAATATCGTAAACGATCTTAAAGAGCTTGTGCGCTATCCCTCAATTTCAAGAGCGGGTGAAGATGACCTGCCCTTTGGAATTGAAGTAGATAAAGCTCTTGTTGCTTCCGCTGAGCTTTTTAATAACAGCGGTATTCCTACAGAGGTAAAGCACGAGAGCGGCTACGCTCTCGCAGTTATAGATGGCGAGGGGGACGGAATAGGCCTTTTCGGCCACGCAGACGTTGTCCCCGTAAATGACGACTGGGTCAAGACCGCTCCCTTTGAGCCAATCGAGGAAAACGGTATTCTTTACGGCAGAGGAATCAGCGATAATAAGGCGGGGGTTATTTCTTCGCTTTACGCATTAAAGGCGCTCAAAGCCGCAGGAATAGAGCTTAAAAGCCGCATCACCGTATATATCGGCGGCAGTGAGGAAACAGGAATGCAGGATATTGCGGGCTTTGTTAAAAACGAGAAAATGCCCGAGGTAAGTATTATTCCCGATAGCGATTTCCCTGTAAGCGTTGGCGAAAAGGGAATTCTGAGGGTCAACGCCACAAGCAAAAAGCCGCTTTGCGATATTACTAAATTTGAGGGCGGCAAGGCCTATAACGTTATTCTTGATAAGGTCGAAGTTGAACTTAAAAATGGTGAAGCTTTTTCTATTGAGGGACTCACGTCCCACGCCGCTCACCCCGAGGGCTCTGTAAACGCCGCATACAAAGCGGCAGAAAAACTGCTCTCGATGCCCATTTGCGAAAACGATAAAGAGATCATGACTTCGCTCAAAACCGCACTTGAGGGCTATTACGGCGAAAATCTTGACATTTTCAGTACGGGTGTTTTCGGCAACATAACCTGTGCCAACGGCATTGTTAGACTTAAGGACGGCAAGCTGTTCTTTACACTTGACATTCGTTACGGCAACGAGGTCAACTCCAAAAAGACCATCGAAGATCTCACCGCCGCCCTTGATAAGCTCGGCTTTACCGCTGAGGTTAACGAAAACGACGAGGGCTTCCTCCTAGACGAGAGCGGCAAGCCTATGGAAATTATCTTAAGCTCCTGCCGAGAGGTTTGCAATGAACCCGACGCTCAGCCCTATAAGACCTACGGCGGAACCTACGCCCGCCGCCTTAAAAACGCCTTTGCAATCTCCCACAGCGCACCTTGGGATAAAGAGGCGCTTGGCCTGCCCGCAGGACACGGTGACGCTCACCAAAGTGACGAGGCATTAAAGGTTGATGCCCTTTTAGACGGCATCAAATACCTTGCCCTTATGATTGCAAGACTTGATGAACACCTTACAAAATAAAAAAGTAGGGGACGATGCCCTCATCGTCCCGAAATAAAAAGGCTTCTCCATTTCGGAGAAGCCTTAAATTTTTGCTTTAACTTTGCTTTATACTTTTGACGGTTTGTAAAAAAGAATTAACCTAATCTTTTACTGATGTTGAGTAACCTTACGATAACGGGGCTTAAAACCAAGTTGAACGCAAGTTCAACAGGAAAGTTGATAAGCCCCAAGCCGAAAATCATAAAGGTAACGAGATCTGTATCTCCCGCCCAGCCCGAAATAGTCGGCATAAAGAAAACAAGACAACCTAAAAGGAAAATTCCTGTGTTAACGATAGGGCAAACTATTGCGGCGGCAAAAACGCCTAAGTACTGATTTTTCTTTGCAAATAAATCGTAGATAAGTCCTGCACAAAGTCCGCACAACGTGCCTTTTAAAAGCACAGTTACAACAGTTCCGGGGATGTTTACCGCCATAAATGCTGCGGCATCACCGCTAAGGAGCACCACTACGCCGAACACAAATCCGAGCCAAGCACCGATGTACTTTCCGCACATTGCCGCGCCTATAACAATTGGAATAAGCACAAGCGATACCGAGAACAAGCCGAGCTTGATAAACGAGCCCATAAACTGAAGAACAATAACCAGCGCAGTTAAAATTGCGCCGAGCGCCAGCGTTTTAGCTGACATTTTTTTTGCATCTGATTTCATAAAAATCCTCCTTGCTACTGCTCACTAAAAAGGATGCAGTGCCTAAAATTTTTCGGTCAGATATTCTTTTTGTAGATGGAGTATAAACCGTCAAGAAGCAAATTATCATCAACCGTGATGCTTTCACGGCAATGAGGAACAATGGAAGAGGCAAGGCCGCCCGTTGCAATAACGGCGGTGTTCTCGCCGAGAATTTCGCGGTAGCGGCAGATCATTCCGTCTATCATAGCGGCGGCACCGATAATTGCGCCCGAGCGCATACAGTCAACCGTGTTGCTTCCGATAACCGAAACCTCTCCGCCTAAGTCTATCTGGGGAAGCTGGGCCGTGCCCTGTGAGAGAGCATTGAGCGCCGTTCCAACGCCCGTCAGAATAGAGCCGCCTATCATTTCACCCTTTTCAGTAAGTGCCGAAATGGTGGTCGCAGTTCCAAGGTCAAAAACTATCGAGGGCAGGGGATATTTGTTTTGCGCCGCAACCGAAACACAAACAAGGTCGGCTCCGAGTTGAGCGGGGTTGTCGATTTTGATGTTAAGCCCCGTCTTAACTCCGGGGCCCACAACAAAGACCCTGCAACTGAAAAGCATCTTGATCGCATTTTTAAGAATCATTGACACCTGCGGAACGACCGAGGAGATTATTGCACCCTCGATGCTATCCGTAGCGCCGTGAAGCGACAGAACTGCTTTTATCGCAACCGCATATTCGTCCTGCGTCTTGACTCTGTCGGTCGAGATGCGGGAGGTGAAAATAAGCTTATCCTCGCTATATGCACCGATTATGGTGTGGGTATTGCCGACATCAATAGTAAGTATCATAAAACTCACCTGATTTATTTATTTGTCGTATCCGTTGGGATTGTTTTTCTGCCAGCGCCATGTGTCCTCGCACATTTCATCGAGCTCACGAACTGCCTGCCAGCCGAGCTTTTCCTTAGCGTAAGCGGGGTCAGCGTAACACATAGCAACATCGCCGCTTCTTCTGGGAGCGATCTTGTAATTTACAGTCTTGCCGCAAGCCTTTTCAAATGCTTTGACCATATCAAGAACACTGTAGCCGTTGCCTGTTCCTAAGTTGTAAGCATCAATTCCCTTGCTGGAAAGAACCTTTTCAACAGCCTTTAAGTGACCGAGAGCGAGGTCAACAACGTGAATGTAGTCACGAACGCCTGTTCCGTCGTGGGTGTCGTAGTCATCGCCGAAAACAGAGAGGCACTCTCGCTTGCCGATTGCAACCTGCGAAATGTAGGGCATAAGGTTGTTGGGGATTCCGTTGGGGTCCTCGCCGATCTTGCCGCTCTTGTGAGCGCCGATGGGGTTAAAGTAACGAAGCAGAGCTATGCTCCAGTCGCTGTCCGAGAAAGCGATGTCGCGGAAGATATCCTCCTGCATAAGCTTGGTAGCTCCGTAGGGGTTTGTGGTGGAAAGAGGGAAGTCCTCGCGGATGGGAACGGTCTTGGGAACGCCGTAAACCGTTGCAGAGGAGGAGAAAACAAGCCTCTTAACGTTGTATTCTGCCATAAGCTCGCAGAGGGTAAAGGTGGAGCCTAAGTTGTTGCGGTAGTACATAAGCGGCTTCTCAACGCTCTCGCCGACTGCCTTGTAGCCTGCAAAGTGGATAACTGCATCGGGGCAGTTTTCCTCAAAGATCTTGCGCATATTGTCCTTGTCAGCAACGTCGAACTGATAGAAGGCAAAATCCTTTCCGCTTATTTCTCTGATTCTGTTGAGAACTTCGGGCTTGGAGTTAGAAAAGTCGTCAACAATAACAACCTCGTAGCCTGCATTTAAAAGCTCAACGCAGGTGTGAGAGCCTATGTAACCTGCACCGCCGGTAACAAGAATCTTCATAATAAATCATTCCTTTTGTCTTAAATAGTAATGGAGTTCATACTTAACATCATTTTACTACACTTTTGTTATAACTTCAAGAAGTTTTGTGGATATTTTATGGATATTTCTATCTTTTTTTGATGTATAAAGGGTTTAAGCCTAATTATAATATTGATTGGAGGGCCTGAAAATAACAAAAAAATGACTAATTTTTTCAAAAATCGGTTGACAAATCAAAACTATGCTGATATAATATACAAGCATCATCTTGGTGATGCATTTTTGTTGTGGATGATCCATTAGCTCAGTTGGCAGAGCACTTGACTTTTAATCAAGGTGTCCGGAGTTCGAATCTCCGATGGATCACCAAAAAACCGAAACGGATTTTTCCGTTTCGGTTTTTTATTTTGATTTCAAAATGCGGAGATTTGAACTCCGGAGGAGTTCGTCGGCGCAGCGCAAAATGCGCGATAGCATTTTGCGACTGCAGAGTCGGGAGCACGAAGATTTTGTCGCCTGCCGCTCGGAGCGGTCGACAAAATAGAGAGCGCACCGTACCTGTGATGGATCACCAAAAAGAAACGACAATTTATCGTAAGATAGATTGTCGTTTCTTTGTTCTCTTCACTTTTCTCTATTCTCTTAAATTGTCGTTTCCAGATAAAAGATAAGAGGGAAAAGAGGAGAGTTGATTTGTAGGGACAGGCCTCCGGACTGTCCGAGGGCGTTTGCCGAATACACATACGGACAGTCCAGAGGTCTGTCCCTAAATATATTAAATGGTTAGCAAAGTTTGTAAAAGAACAGAAAAATCCAGCCGAGGTTTCGGCTGGATTTTTGGTTTAAGGCAAGAGTATTTGTGGGCTTTTCATTTTACTAAAGTTTTATTTAGGGATATTAAGAATATCCATGATCTGCTCGACGGCGTCGTCGTAAGACTCGAAGTCCACAACGTAGTCGCAAAGCTCTAAGTTTTTCTGCTCGTATTCGATGGCGGTGAGGCGGTTTACCTTATCCTCAATCGAGGAATTTTTGCGCAGAATGTTTGCCATCAGCGCCTTTTTATCACGCTTTATATAAATGGTAACAACGTTCTTGAAATGGGTGCGAAGCGCCATGGCACCGCAGATGTCCATTGTGGTTAAGACCCACTTGCCCTGCGAAAGTATCCTGTCAACGTCCGCCTTGCGCGAGCCGTAGCCGTGTCCCGAGTACATTGTTGACTGCAAAAACTCGCCGCTGTCGCACATTTCGCGAAAATGCTCAAGTGAAACGTAGTTGTACCAAGCGTTTTCCTCGATTGCGGTGGGGTCGTTGGTGGTGTAACTCATTAACTTTTGGTACTTGTCTGTCTTTTTGAGTAGCCTTGTTGCAATCTTTGATTTGCCGCTTCCCGACGGGCCGACAAGCACAACTATCTTAGGCTTGCCACGAAAACCGCCGTCAGCGCTTACCGAGTAGCTTTCAGCGATGACCTCAACAAGCTTTAAAAACTCCTCGTAATTGTTTACCGCCAGCATACCCGTCGCATCGTGGTTCCAAGGACGGCGCATCAAAATGGGATACTTTGCTTTGGAATTTAAGATGTTGTGCATAGCATCGTCAAAGAGAATGTCGGTCTGTATCTTGTCCTTGCTCGAACCCATGTAGATATGGTCGGCGGGAATTTCGGGAAACTCCTCTAAAATTCTCTGGGCGCGGATACCCATAAACTGCGGGGGAACGGCGGTTGAAATGTAAACCTCGGTCATCTGCGAGAGGCGGCGTACAAACTCCTTTGCTCCCTCGTAAACGGGTTGGGTGCGGTAAAACTCTGAATCGCTGAAATAGGGGTAGATAGAGTCTGCACGGGTTCCGTTCTTGCCCCAGCTGCTCTTTTCGTAGATGGTCATGGGCGGGTCAAACTTGTGCTTTTCGTTTGCAAGACGAATGGCATAAGAGGTGCACTCCATTAAAAGATCGTCAACGTCGAGCGCTGTGGATAATCTATATTTTCTGTTCATAACTAAGCCTCCTTTTAAAAAAAGCAGCCTGCCGTGTTTGATACAGAAACCACGGAAAGCTGCCTTTGTTTGTATTATATGGGTTTTTGGTGTAAAAATCAAGTGTTTTTTTGGGTAAGCCCTTTGCGGTACTGCGAGGGGGAGGAGCCAAAGCGCTTTTGAAAGGCTCGGTTAAAGGTGCGGATGGTCGAAAAACCCGAGCGGTCTGATATTTCTGTTATGGGTAGATTTTTATCCTCCAAGAGATTAAGTGCGTCAGAAAGGCGCAGGGAATTTATGTAGTCGCAGAAGTTCATATTAAGGCGGCTGCTGAAAATGTGCGAAATGTGGCTTCGGCTTATGTGCAGGCTTTCAGAAATGTCGAAAATGGTAACGTTTTCCTTGTAATGCCTTGCGCAGTACTGCAAAATGCTTGAAACGCAGTCGCGCGAAACGCGGCTTTTTTCCACGTCGATATTTTTTAGCAGCTTGCCGAAAACAAGGGTAAGATATGCCGTTATCTGCGGACTGTCGCCGTCTCGCAGGAACTCAGATAGCGCCGTTTCGAGAAGAAAAGCGAGGTTGTCGTCATCCTTTTTGGGAATGTAGAGCGAGGACTGCGGCAGAGCATCGTAAAACATATTTTCGTAAGAGAAAAGGCGGGACGGCTTTATGATAAGCAGAATGTAGTCGCCGCCCGTAAGGCAGTCGCTGTAGTGGTGAACTTGATTGGGAAAGGTGATAAAAAAGCTGTTGTCGCAAAGGTAATATTCCTTTCCGTCGCAAAATGCGTAGCCGCTACCGCGGCGAATGTAGATAAGCTCAATGTCGTCGTGAATATGCGGCGGGAAGTTAAGTGAGTCGGTATATTCAAAATAGAGTTTGGTCTTGGTCTCGCGAAAAAAATCCTGCACCTTTATCACCTCTGCACTTTTTGTCTTGAATTTTTAATTTATTTACTTGAATAATAGCACAATTTATCTTATTATTCAAGTAGAAAGTTATATTTCTAAAATAAGGAGCGGTGAAAATGAACATAGTTCGTCCTTCAAACAAACCCAAGGCAGAGCGCTGGGCAAGATATAAGTACAATCTTACCACGCCTATCGGTGAAAACGGAAAAAAAGTTACCGGTTGTAAGGAGCATATTGAGCTCTCAAGAAGGGCGGCGGGCGAGGGAATGGTGCTCCTTGAAAACAACGGCATCCTTCCGCTTACTGAGGGAAGCCGCATTGCGCTTTTCGGCATCGGTAGCATTGACTATGTCAAGGGCGGCGGCGGAAGCGGACAGGTCTACTGCGCCTACACCCGAAATATTTACGAGGGTTTTAAAGAGAAAGAGCCGAGATTTTCGGTCTACGAGCCGCTCACAAAATATTATTACGACTATGCGTTGCCCCTTTTAAACGAGTACGATGCTTTTCACAACGAGGAAAAGCTTTTTGACGAGATAGAGCTGCCCGAAAGTTTAGTTAAGGCCGCAGCAGATGAGTGCGACATTGCAGTAATAACGATCCACCGCTTTTCAGCAGAGGGTTGGGACAGAAGCGCTAAAAAGGGCGATTTTTACCTCACTGACACCGAGCAAAAGCTCATTGACGATGTAACGGCGGTCTTCGAGCATAGCGTCGTGGTTCTTGACGTCGGCGGTATGGTAGATGTTTCGTATATTAAGGAGAACAAAAAGATAGACGCCGCCCTTTTAGCCTGGAAGGCGGGAATGGAGGGAGGACTTGCAGTCGCTGACATTCTTTGCGGCGATGTAAACCCCTCGGGCAAACTTGTTGACACATTTGCAAAAACCTTTGCAGACTACCCCTCGGCAGACACCTTTCACGAGAGTAACGATTACGTCTGCTACTACGAGGATATTTACGTCGGATACCGCTATTTTGAGACCATCCCCGAGGCAAAAGACAAGGTGGTTTACCCCTTCGGCTACGGCCTCTCCTACACCGATTTTGAGATAAGCGAGCCTAAGGCCGAGTTTGATGAGGATAGCGTTAAGATCAAAGTTTCGGTTAAAAATATCGGCAAAATGGCGGGAAAAGAGGTCGTGCAGGTCTATTACAGCGCTCCGCAGGGCGTTTTGGGAAAGCCTGCTTTAGAACTTGCCGCCTTTGAGAAAACTCGTCTTTTAGAGCCAAACGAGAGCCAAAATATTGAGCTTACATTTAAAATTTCCGATATGGCAAGCTATGACGATTTGGGCAAGCTCCAGATGTCTGCCTACGTATTGGAGGGCGGTGAGTACCGCTTTTTTGCGGGCAACTGTTGCCGAAATCTTAAAGAGGCAAAAGAAAAGTACACAGTCAGCGAGCCGTTTGTGGTTGTCGAGCAGCTTTCGCAGCTCTGCGCTCCTAACAAGATCGCAAAAAGAATGCTTTCTGATGGGTCTTTTGAGGCTCTCCCCGAATTTCCGATAAAGAAGTACCCAGAAATAGAGTATGTAAATGCAGCAAAGGCTCCCGAGAGGGAAAAGCCTGCACAGTTTAAAGAGGTTGCCGAGGGCAAAATCTCTCTCGAGGAATTTATGGCTCAGATGACCGACGAAGAGCTTGTCGCTATGGTCAGCGGAATAAGCAACCGCGGCGTTGCCAACACCTGCGGAATGGGCGGTATAGAGCGGCTCGGCATCCCCGCCTTTATGACGGTTGATGGCCCTGCAGGAGTCAGAATTTTGCCGCAGGTTGCCGTTGCGACAACCGCATTCCCCTGCGCGACTCTGCTCGCTTGCAGCTGGAACACCGCTCTTATGTATGAGATAGGAAAAGCGGGCGCTTTAGAGTGCAAGGAAAACGGACTTGCCGTTTGGCTTACACCTGCCCTTAACATTCACAGAAATCCCTTGTGTGGCAGAAACTTTGAGTATTTCAGCGAGGATCCGCTGGTCGCGGGAAAATTTGCTGCCGCTAAGGTCAAGGGCATTCAGAGCCAGGGAGTTGCATCCTCTGCAAAGCACTTTGCCTGCAACAATAAGGAAAGCAACAGAATTTACAGCGACAGCCGCCTTTCCGAGCGTACCTTGAGAGAAATATATCTCAAGGGCTTTGAGATATGTGTTAAAGAGGCTGACCCCTGGACCGTTATGACGGGTTACAACATCATAAACGGCAGAAGATGCTGCGAAAGCTACGAACAGCTTGAGGGAATACTTCGCGGTGAGTGGGGCTTTAAGGGAATGGTAACGAGCGACTGGTGGGTTCCCTGCAATCAGCCCGACTGCGTCAAGGCAGGAAACGACATCCGTATGCCGATAGGTTTCCCTGATTCATTAAAAGAGGTGCTTTCCCGCAAAAAGCTCAAGCGCTCATCTCTTGAAATTTGTGTAAAAAGAATACTTGAAATGTTCTTAAAGCTTGATTAAATAAATGCCGCAAGCCAAAGGCTTGCGGCATTTATTTTGCGCTGATATAATTTTTTTGCAAAATAGTGGAAAAATTATAAATATTGTAGTATAATAAAGCCACCTATTATATGTAAAGGAAAATAATAAATGAAAATTATTGTTGCGGGTTGCGGAAAAATAGGAACTACGATTATTGCGAGCTTGTCTAAAGAGGGGCATGATATTGTCGCTCTTGATATTTCTGCTAAGGCTCTTGAAGAAATTACCAATATTTATGACGTTATGTGTATCTGCGGAGCTTCGACCGACTGTAATATTCTTTCCGAGGCAGGAGTAGAGCAGGCGGAGCTTTTCGTTTCGGTTACAGGCTCTGACGAGATAAATATGCTCAGCTGCTTCCTTGCTAAAAAAATGGGAGCACAAAACACAATTTCGAGAATCAGAAGTCCCCATTATAATGAAAACAGCCTTGGCTTTGTAAAGCAGCAGCTTGACCTTAATGTTTCGATAAATCCTGAGCAGATGGTCGCCCGCGCCCTTTACGATATTTTGAGATTTCCCAGCGCAGTTAATATTGAAACCTTCTCGGCAAGACAGTTTGAAATGATTGAACTCAGACTTAAGCCAGATTCGCTTTTTGATGGGCTTTCGCTTGCCGAAATCAGAAAGAAGTACCCCGGCAATTACCTTATCGGCATGGTTCAGCGTGAGGACGAGATTTTTATTCCAGACGGTAATTTTGTTATCCGCGGCGGCGACAAGATCGGCCTTACCGCATCACCTGCCGAAATTCAGAAGCTTTTAAAACGCCTTGGCCTTTTCCAAAAGCAAGCAAAGAGCGTTATGATCTTAGGCGCCAGCACAACGGCTTATTATCTTGCAAAGTCTCTGCTTGCAACAGGTCACACCGTTAAAATTATTGATAAAGACAGAGAAAGATGCGAGGAAATCAGTAGCCAGCTTCCCGAGGCAATCGTTATCTACGGTGACGGCGCCCAGCAGGAGCTTCTCTTGGAAGAGGGCATTGCTACAACAGATGCATTCGTTTCACTTACCGGAATTGATGAGGAAAATATACTTATCTCGATTTTTGCAAACAGCTTAAATGTTTCTAAGGTTATAACAAAGGTAAACCGCGGCGAGTTGTCCACGATGGCTGAAAAGCTTGGTCTTGAAACTATTGTTTCTCCTAAAAAGGTTGTTTCTGATATTCTTTCAAGGCACGCGAGAGCAATTCAGAATTCGCTTGGAAGTAATGTTGAAAGACTCTATAAGCTTGTTGATGGCAGGGCAGAGGCTCTTGAGTTTAAGGTTACACCTGATTTTGAGTATCAAGAGGTTCTGCTTCGTGATATGAAACTCAAACCCAACACCCTTATTGCAGGCATAATCCGCAATAAAAAGCCGTTTATCCCATCAGGTAATGATTTCATTATGGCGGGCGATAGAGTTGTCGTGCTTACTGCAGGTCAGCAGATGAACGACCTGTCTGACATCATAAGATAAGGTCGAGAGGGAAAAATATGAATCGCAGAATGATTTTTTACACCCTCGGAAAGCTACTTATAGCGCTTTCTGCGCTACTTGTGCTTCCGCTTGCGGTGTCGATATACTATAAGGAGAGCTGCACGCTGGCGTTTTTAATAACAGCCGCTATTTCGCTTGTTATGGGGCTTTTGCTTTCAAAGCTACTAAAGCCTGCGTCGCACGTTATATATGCAAGAGAGGGCTTTGCAATTGTTGCGCTCGTCTGGCTTTCAATGTCGGCAATCGGCGCTCTCCCTTTTGTGATAAGCGGGGAGATACCCTCGTTTGCAGATGCTTTTTTTGAAACTGTCAGCGGTTTTACAACAACCGGTGCATCAATACTTAGGGACGTGGAAAGCATGAGTCACGGACTTCTGTTCTGGCGTAGCTTTACCCATTGGATAGGTGGTATGGGAGTGCTTGTTTTTGTTATGGCGCTGCTCCCCAATGTGTCCGATCGCTCTATTCACATTCTTCGTGCAGAGGTTCCCGGTCCTATAGTCGGAAAGCTTGTGCCGAGAATTAAAGACACCGCTAAGATTCTGTATATTATTTATATTGTCTTAACAGTTATTCAGGTCATCTTTTTGCTTGCCGGCGGAATGTCGCTTTTTGATAGTCTGCTTCACGCATTCGGAACGGCGGGAACGGGCGGTTTTAGCATAAAGGCAGACGGCCTTGCGGGCTATAGCCCCTACTTGCAATGGGTAATTGCGATATTTATGCTGATTTTCGGCGTAAACTTTAACCTTTATTATTTCATCCTTATCCGCAAAGCAAAGATGGCTTTCCAAAGCAGAGAGCTGTGGTGCTATCTTGGCATAGTCGTAGTAGCGGTTACGGCAATCTGCATAAACATTTATCCTATGTATGAGAATTTTGCCGAGGTGTTGCGTCAGGCAGTATTTCAGGTTTCATCAATCATTACAACAACAGGCTATGCCACCACTGATTTTAACCTATGGCCCGCATTCTCAAAGGGTGTGCTCTTTGTCCTTCTATTTGTCGGTGCCTGTGCAGGCTCAACGGCGGGTGGACTTAAGATATCGAGGGTTATGCTTGTATTTAAGATAATCGGCAGAGAGATACGCCGACTTATCCATCCCCGCTCGGTTGCCAAGGTAAAGCTTGAAGGGAAAAGCGTTGACGAGGCTACCCTTGACGGTGTAACAACCTATTTTGCGGTTTATATGATCGGCATTATTGCAACCTTTTTGGTGCTGTCAGCAGAGCCGTTTGGCATCGAAACAAACTTTTCTGCGGCAGTTTCCTGCTTTAACAACGTAGGCCCCGGCTTTGCAGGAGTAGGCCCTATGTCGAGCTATGCTGACTATTCGGCATTTTCAAAAATCGTTATGTCGCTTGCGATGCTGCTCGGCAGACTTGAAATTTATCCTCTCTTAATAGTATTCATCCCAAGCTTCTGGAAAAAAGACTAAAAAGCATAAAAACAAAAAAGCCTCCCTTGTGTAAAGGGAGGTGGATTTTTGCGGAGCAAAAAGACGGAGGGATTGTAATGGAATATAAGCACAATAAAAATATAGTTCCTATTGCAAAAACTCTCCGCAAAAATATGACAAAAGAAGAACGGCAT
>JAFTYW010000051.1 GCA_017461245.1 Oscillospiraceae bacterium | reverse complement strand
CTTCACGAAGCGCCCTTTTTTGCGTTTGTGTTGTAATGCGGGCGCTTCGTGAAGCGCCCCTACAATAAGATTAAAATACCAGCTGAACCAAAAGCATATAGCAGACTGTGCCGCCCGCTATAGATAATAGCATCTGCCGCTTCCAAAGATGCAGAGCCACCACCAAAACAATGGCGATAAGTTCGGGAATTCCAAAGCTAAAAGCGAGTATATTTACATCCTTAAGGCAGTAGACTATAAGCATTCCGAAAATTGCGGCAGGCAGAGCCTTGCCCAAATACTGAATGTATTTAGGGGTGGGCTTGTTGCCTGAGAAAACGATAAACGGCAAAAACCTCGTTGCCATAGTTCCCAAAATGCAGAGGGCTATTGTTATTATCTGCTGTGTCAGTGTCAAAGCTTGCCACCTGCCTTTTCTATCGGCTTTTTAAAGAGCGAGAGCAGGCAGAGAATACAAACCATTGTCGGCAACATAAATGAGTCAGAGCCGAAAATAATAAGACAGATAGCCGATGCCAAAACGCCGATAAGAGATGAGTAGTGCTGCTTTTCTTTTAGCCACTGCTCTAAAAAAATGACGACAAACATCGCCGTCATAACAAAGCCGATGCCCTCGGTGTTAAAGGTTATAAGCGAGCCTAAAAGGCCGCCGAGTGTCGCACCCGTTACCCAATAAAGCTGATTTAAAAGCGTTACAAAAAACATAAACCAACCGCGGTCAACATCTGCAGGAACATCGGCAGAGCAGTTTATAGAAAAGCTCTCGTCGCACATTCCAAAAATGAGGTAAAGCTTTTTAAGACCTGTGCCTTTGTATTTTTCCAGCATAGAAATGCCGTAAAAAATGTGCCGCGCCTGAATTAAAAGGGTCATTACAAAGGTCTGCAGCGGGGCAAAGGAGCCAAGCAGCATTGTAACCGCGACAAACTCTAAAGAGCCGCCGAAAATGGTCAGCGCCATAAGCATCGGGTAGACAAAGCTAAAACCCGACACCCGCATATAAATTCCGTACGACATTCCCAAAAACAAAAAGCCTGCCATGATCGGAATGGTTTTAGGAAAAGCGCATTTGAGCGCTTTTTTTATTTTTTGTACTTTTTCGTTCACCTTAAAAGCTCCTTCTTACCGCCTCTTTTTAAATTTTTTATGTATAAGATGGCGTGCCTTCGGTAAAAATTACATTGAAACTATAAAATAAAAGCAAACAGCTCTAAACACTATAGCATAATTTTATCAGAAACGCAACTGTCATTATGGCTCCCTCTGACGAGGGAGGCTAAAAATACAGTTTATTGCAAAACAATATAAGCAATTAAAATGAGGCTGTTTAACTTTTATGATTAAAATTGGGAGGAAGAAATGAAAAACTTAAAAAAGGCATTAAGCCTTATTTTTGCACTCTCTTTGGCACTCACAGTTTTTAGCGGATGTAATAGGAGCAGCGGAGAAGAAAGCGTTGGAAAGGTGCGCTATCTTAACTTTAAGCCCGAGAGCGCTGACATTTACAAAGAGATCGCTAAGGAATACGAAAAAGAGACCGGCGTTAAAGTCATAGTTGAGACCGCGGCAAATAACGCCTACGAATCAACCCTTGCGGCCAAAATGGCAACCGACGAGGCGCCCACTCTTTTCCAGATAAACGGCCCTAAAGGTTATGCTAACTGGAAGGACTACTGCGCCGACCTTTCTGATACCAAGCTTTACGAGCATTTGACCGACAAATCCCTCGCAGTTGAGGTAGACGGCAAGGTTTTCGGAATTCCTTACGTTGTTGAGGGCTACGGCATTATCTACAACGAGGCATTGACCGATAAGTACTTTGCGCTTCCTAACAAGGCAGTCGACTTTGACAGTATGGACGACGTAAACAGCTTTGCAGAGCTTAAAGCCGTGGTTGAGGATATGCAGAAAAACCGCGAGGCGCTGGGCATTGACGGCGTTTTTGCCGCCACCTCTCTTAAAACAGGCGAGGACTGGCGCTGGCAGACCCACCTTGCAAACCTGCCGCTTTACTACGAGTTTGAGAAAAACAAGGTAGACCTCACTTCAGACAAAACAGGCGAAATCGGATTTGATTATGCCGACAACTTTAAGAACATTTTTGACCTCTATATAAACAACTCCACGGTTGACAGAAAGACCCTCGGCACAAAAACCGTTGTTGATTCTATGGCCGAGTTTGCGCTTGAAAAGTGCGTGATGGTGCAGAACGGAAACTGGGCTTGGTCGCAGATTTCCGATGTCAGCGGCAATAAGGTAAAGGCCGAAAACTTAGAGTTTCTGCCCATTTATATCGGCGCTGACGGCGAGGAAAAACAGGGACTTTGCATCGGAACAGAGAACTTCTATGCCATTAACTCCAAGGCGAGCGAGGAAGACCAAAAGGCCGCTGAGGACTTTATTTACTGGCTCTATTCGAGTTCGACCGGCAAAAAGTTTGTAACCGAGGACCTTGGCTTTATCGCACCATTTGACACCTTTAACGATAACGAGGAGCCGCAGGACCCGCTGGCTCAAGAGGTCCTTGATTGGATGGACGAGGACGGCATTAAAACAGTCCCCTGGAACTTTACCATCTTCCCCTCGCAGACCTTTAAGGAGGGCTTTGGCTCGTCGCTCTTAAAATACGCGCAGGGCACAAAAGAGTGGTCGGCGGTAAAAAGTGATATGGTTGACAGCTGGAAAAAGGAAAGCCAGTCGAGCACAAAATAGTGTTTTTATGGTCGCTCTGTTTTAGCAGAGCGACCGTTTTAAAAAGTTTCTCAGAAAGGAAACGGCGAGAGATGAACACTTCTCTTAAAAAATATTTTCCGATCTTCGTTTTGCCGACCCTGCTTGCCTTTATTCTTGCCTTTATTCTGCCATTTGTGATTGGCGTAGGACTTTCGTTTACGGAGTTCACAACTGTTGAGAACGCAAGCTTTAACGGCGTGCAAAACTATATAAGGGCATTTACGACCGATACCGATTTCTTAAGATCACTCGGCTTTACCGCTGCATTTACAATAGTTTCGGTGGTAACGGTAAATGTTTTTGCCTTTATGCTTTCGCTTGCCCTTACCCGTTCCATTCGCGGCACAAACCTTTTCCGCTCGGTGTTTTTTATGCCAAATCTTATCGGCGGAATAGTTTTGGGATATATCTGGAATTTGCTTATTAACGGAGTTCTATCTGCCTTTGGGGTGGATATAACCTTTAAGACCGAGTACGGCTTTTGGGGGCTTGTTATTCTTACAAACTGGCAGCTTATCGGCTATATGATGGTAATTTACATTGCGGGGCTTCAGAATATTCCAACCTCACTTCTTGAGGCGGCGTCTATCGACGGAGCTTCGTCCTTTAAAACGCTTATGAAGATAAAAATTCCTATGGTAATGCCGTCTATTACGATTTGCACATTTTTGACCCTTACCAACTCCTTTAAGATGTTTGACCAGAACCTCGCGCTTACCGCAGGAGCGCCCGAAAAGACGACCGAGATGCTGGCTTTAAATATCTATAACACATTTTACGGTCGTGTAGGCTGGCAGGGAGTAGGTCAGGCAAAGGCGGTCGTGTTCTTTGTCATTGTTGCGATTATCGCATTCTTTCAGTTAAGGCTGACGGGCAGTCGGGAGGTTGAGCACTAATGCAAAAAAGAAGTGTAGCAAATCTTGTGCTTTTTGCCGCTCTCTGTCTGCTGGCGGCGGTGTTTTTGATTCCCCTTGTCATTGTGCTGATAAACTCCTTTAAGTCGAGCCTTTATATCTCGGGAGCGCCCTTTGAATTGCCAAATGCCGAAACCTTTAACGGACTTAACAACTATATAAACGGCCTTACCACCTCCGGATTTTTTGCGGCGTTTTTAAGGTCGGTCTTTATAACTGTGGTGTCGGTCATTCTGATAGTTGTCGGCACGGCAATGACGGCGTGGTATATCGTAAGGGTAAAGTCAAGGTTTAACAAGGCGCTTTATTATATCTTTGTTTTCAGTATGATAGTTCCGTTTCAGATGGTTATGTATACAATGACGTATATCGTAAACAAGGTAAATTTCGACAATGTTTTTGGTATTACACTTGTCTATCTCGGCTTTGGAGCGGGACTTTCGGTCTTTATGTTGTCGGGTTTTATAAAGAGCATTCCGCTTGAAATTGAGGAGGCGGCAACCATTGACGGCTGTAACCCTCTGCAAAGCTTTTTTATGGTGGTGCTGCCAATTTTAAAGCCGACCGCCATAACCGTTGCTATCCTCAACGCTATGTGGATATGGAACGACTATCTGCTGCCTTATCTTGTGCTGGGAACAGACGAAAAAACAATCCCTGTTGCTATTCAGATTGCGATGCAGGGCGCCTACGGCGCTACCGACTACGGCGGACTTATGGCAATGCTTGTCCTTGCCATTATCCCGATTATAATTTTCTATGCCTCCTGCCAGAAATATATCATAAAGGGCGTTGTTGCAGGCGCAGTAAAGGGATAAATTAGTGTTGTTTTATTGGGGCGCTTATGGTAAAATATGGTGTATACAGATGCAAAGTGAGGATTTTTAAGATGGAAAAACAAAGGGTGAGAGCTAGCGGCGTGCTAATGCACATTTCTTCGCTGCCGTCAGAGAGCGGAATAGGCACTTTGGGAAAGAGTGCCTATGCTTTTGTCGACTTTTTAAAGGGAGCTGGTCAGAGGTACTGGCAGATATTGCCTGTTTGCCCCACAGGCTTTGGCGCTTCGCCTTATCAGAGCTATTCGTCCTTTGCGGGAAATCCGTTTTTTATAGATCTTGAGCTGCTTTGCCGCTCGGGTTTTCTCAAAAAAGAGGACTACGAGGGCATAAACTGGGGAGAGGATGCATCGCAGGTCGATTTTGAGCGCGTAGAAGAGGGTAGAGAAAAGGTTTTTAAAAAGGTCTTTGCCAATTTTAAGGTGAGAATCCCCGATGATTTCTATAGATTTTGCGAAAAAAGTGCCGTTTGGCTGGATGACTACGCCTTATTTATGGCGGTCAAGGATGCGCACGGTGGTGCGGCTTTCGGTGAGTGGGAAGACTCCATTCGCCGCCGCGATAAAGCCGCCCTTGCGCTCTGGAAAGAACAGGAAAAGGACAGAATTTTGTATCACAAAATGCTGCAGTACTTCTTTTTCAAGCAGTGGACGGCCCTTAAAAAGTACGCGGGCTCAAAGGGCATCCATATTATAGGCGACCTGCCCATTTACGTATCGGCCGATAGTGCAGACGTTTGGGCAAACCCCAAGCAGTTTTTGCTGGACAGCGATTTTAAGCCTATCGAGGTCGCAGGCTGCCCGCCCGATGCCTTTTCAGAGGAGGGTCAGCTTTGGGGCAACCCCGTTTATAACTGGAAATATATGCGCCGCGATAAATTTAAGTTCTGGATCCGCCGCCTTAAAATGAGCCTCTGCACCTACGATATAGTGCGCATAGACCATTTCAGAGGCTTTGAGGCTTACTACTGTATTCCTTACGGTGCTGAAAATGCCAAAATCGGTGTTTGGCGAAAAGGACCGGGAATGGAGCTTTTTAACGCCTTTAAAAAGGCGCTGGGCGACCTGCCCATTATCGCAGAGGACTTAGGCTTTTTGACAGACGGAGTTAAAAAGCTCCTTTCCGAGAGCGGCTTCCCCGGAATGAAGGTGCTGCAGTTCGCCTTTGACGGCGGTGAGAGCGACTATATGCCCCATAATCACACAAAAAACAGCGTGGTCTACACAGGTACCCACGATAACGACACCCTAAACGGCTGGATAGCCTCGTCATCGGGAGAGAGCATAGAGAGGGCTATGCGCTATCTTGCCGCCGCCTCGCCCGCCGCACTGCGCGAAAAAATGATGATTGCGGCGCTTGCGTCTGTCGCCGACACCGCAATTTTGACTATGCAGGATCTTATCGGCCTTTCGTCCGAGGCGAGAATGAACACACCCTCCACCCTCGGCGTAAATTGGAAATGGAGGGCATTACCCGAGCAGATAAATTCTGCCGCATCGGGATTTTTACTTTACTACACCCAGCTTTATCACAGAATGAATCCTTTAAGAGAGGAAGTTTAGGTTGAATCTTAAAAACAAGATAGAGCTATTTGCACTTTCCGAGTTTCAGAAAAAGGTTTCTGATTTAAGCACAAAAGAACTTCACATAGCGGTTTCAAAGGCGGTCATGGCAGAGATTGCAAAGCCTTGGGAACGCTCAAAAATTCGCGATAATAAAAAACGCAGAGCTTATTATTTCTCGGCAGAGTTTTTGATGGGCAGAGCTATTTATAATAACCTGCTCTGCGCGGGTCTTTTAGACGAGGCTAAAGAGGTCTTAGAGACTCTGGGAGCAGATATTTCACAGTTTGAGGAAATTGAGGATGCCGCGCTTGGCAACGGCGGCCTTGGCAGGCTTGCCGCCTGTTTTCTGGATAGCGCCGCAACCCTCGGTTTAGCGCTTGACGGTTACGGAATCCGTTACCGCTTTGGACTTTTCCGCCAAAGCTTTAAAAACGGCTTTCAAAAAGAGAGCTTAGACGATTGGGGAGCAGAAAGCGACCCTTGGTCTGTGCGGTGCGAGACCGAGAGCGTTCTCGTTAGATTTTCTGACGGCGATGTGCGCGCTGTGCCCTACGATATGGCAATTATCGGTTACGGCGCAAAACACATAAACACTCTGCGGCTCTGGCAGGCAGAGCCCTTAAATCAGTTTGATTTTGAAATGTTTAACGACCAGAAATATGACCAGTCGGTAAGGCAGAAAAATCGCGCCGAGGACATTTCGAGGGTGCTTTACCCCAACGATTCAACCTTTTCGGGAAAGCTTTTGAGGTTGAAACAGCAGTATTTCTTCTCGTCCGCCTCGCTTCAAGATATATTAAGAAAATTTAAGACTGCACACGGCAGTGACTTTGAGCGTCTTGCCGATTTTGTAACCATTCAGCTTAACGATACACACCCTGTTATCTCAATTCCTGAGCTTGTAAGGCTGTTAATGAATGAGGGTGTTGAATTTGACAGAGCGCTTGAAATCTGCAAAAAGGTGTTTAACTACACAAACCACACCGTAATGCCCGAGGCGCTTGAAAAATGGGATATGGCGCTTGTAAAGCGGGTCTCAAAAGAGGTCGCGCACATAATTGTGCGAATTGATAAGACTATGCGCGCCGAGTTAAGACAAAAAAAGGTTGCTCCCGATAAGTTATCGCAGCTTTTGATAGTGCAGGACGGCAGGGTCAATATGGCATATCTTGCCTGCGCCGTGTCTGCCCATATAAACGGCGTTGCCGCCATTCACACCGAGATCTTAAAGGACAATGTTTTAAATGCCTTTTACTCTCTCTACCCCAAAAAGTTTCAGAACAAGACGAACGGCATTACCCAGCGCCGCTGGCTAAAGCTCTGCAACGCGGGGCTCTCTAACCTCGTTACAAGGCTTATCGGCAGCGAGGATTGGGTCTGCAACCTCGATAGGCTCAAAGAGCTTGAAAGGTATGCCGACGACAAGGCGGTTTTAGATGAGTTTGCGGCTGTGCGGCTTGAGAATAAAAAAAGGCTCTGCGAGTTTATCCTCAAAAAAGAGGGCAGAGAAATTTCGCCCGATTTTATACTTGATGCACAGATAAAAAGGCTGCACGAATATAAGCGCCAGCTTTTAAATGCCCTTGCAATTTTAGAGCTTTACTTTGAGATAAAAGAGGGCTCCTTACCCGATTTTGCCCCCACCACCTTCCTTTTCGGTGCAAAGGCCGCTCCGGGATATTTCAGAGCCAAGGCGGTCATTAAGCTTATAAATGAAATTGCTAAGCTCATAGAAAATGACGAGCAGGTAAGGGATAAGATTAAGGTCATTTTCATTTCGGACTACAATGTCTCATACGCTGAAAAGATAATTGCCGCCGCCGATGTTTCAGAGCAGATCTCAACTGCGGGAACAGAGGCGTCGGGAACAGGCAATATGAAGCTTATGCTCGGCGGCGCCGTAACCATAGGCACTTATGACGGAGCAAATATCGAGATCTTTGAGGCGGCAGGTGAAGAAAATAATTTCCGCTTCGGCGCAAAAACCGAGGATATTGAGCTGCTAGATGAAAGCTACGATAGCGAGGAGCTTTATAAGAGTGACGCGCGCATCCGCCGCTGCTTAGATGCCCTTATTGACGGCACTCTTTCTGATGACGGAAGCGGTATGTTTGAGGAACTTTATACCGCGCTTTTGAAGGGCGCTTCTTGGCATAAGGCTGACCATTACTATCTGCTTTATGATTTTGACAGCTATCTTAAAGCCAAGATAGAGGCAAATCGCTGTTATCAAGATAGGTACGCTTTTCTTAAAAAAGGCTGGCTTAATATGTGTAATGCGGGCAGGTTCTCGTCTGACCGAACAATAAAAGAATACGCCAAGGAAATTTGGAAAATAAAATAACAAAAGCCGCCGAAAAGGCGGCTTTTGTTTTGCTTTTGAGGAAAATAGTTCATATCTAAAAGGAAAATTGTACACTGACAAGGGTTTTAACGGGTGGTAAACTTGAGTTAAAAGGAGGCGGCGCAAATGAAATACACCGGTGACAACGACCTGCACATTCATTCAAGACTTTCACTTTGTTCGCACGACGATAATCAGACACCCGAGGCTATTTTGGCTTATGCCAAGAAGTACGGCATTAAAAACCTCTGCCTTACCGATCACTTCTGGGATACCGATATTCCCGGCTACACCCAGTGGTACGGCAAGCAGAATTACGAGCATATAAGCGAGGCAAAGCCCTTGCCGCAGGCAGACGGAATAAGGTTTTTGTTCGGCTGCGAAACCGAGCTTGACCGCCACTTAACCCTTGCTATCACAAAAGAAAAAATGGAGCTTATGGATTTTATTGTAATCCCCACAACCCATTTTCACATGACAAGCTTTGCCGTAACGGGCGAGCAGGTTGCTACTACAGAGGCGAGGGTAAAAACCTGGATAGAGCGCTTTGCCCACGTTTTAAGCCTTGACCTGCCCTTTAAAAAGGTCGGTCTTGCGCATTTAACCTGCAGGCTTATCACCCCCGATTTTAACGACTATGTTGAAACCCTCAAGGCCCTTCCCGAAAAGGAGATGACCGAGCTGTTTACAAAGGCGGCCGAGCTTGGAGTGGGAATTGAGCTTAACGCCGACGATATGAACTTCTGCGCCGAGAGCGAAGAGGTGGTTTTAAGGGTTTACAGAATTGCGAAAAACTGCGGCTGTAAATTCTACCTCGGAAGTGATGCTCATACTAACAAGGAGCTTGAACGTGCTCCCGCCCTCTTTGAAAGAGCGGTAGAAAAATTAGGTCTTACCGAGGATGATAAGTTTATAATCTGAATAGAAAATATAGATAAATAGCCTTACAGAAATAAAAAGGCCCCCTCTTACGAGGGGGCTGTCATTTTTGCAAAAATGACTGGGGGAGAGAAAATAAAAGAGATAATCTCTCCTTCCGTCTTTTGCCTTCGGCAAAATCCATTTCTCGCTGCGGCTCGGTCACCTCACGGCTCTGACAGTCCGCAGGACTGTCATTCACTACCGTTCGGCGCTTCGCTACCCTCGTCAGAGGGAGGCTTTTTTATTTTACAGTTAAAACAACCTTACCGACGTTCATGCCTTTGTAGAGAATATCGTGTGCCTTTTCGGCCTCCTCTATGGGAAGAACGGCGTGAATGGTGGGCTTGACCTCGCCCGACTCAATTTTGGGGAATACGTCTTTTACAAGGCTTGCAAGAATTTCTGCCTTGACCTTAGGCGGCTTTGAGCGCAGGGTGCTGCCGATTATTCTGACGTTTCTCATATAGATGTTTCTAAGGTCGATCTCGGTCTTTTCGCCCGCAAGTGCGGCAATCATTATCCACCTTGCGCCGTGGGTAAGATAGTGGATGCATTTGCCCATTATCTCGCCGCCGAGGCAGTCGATGGCAACGTCAACGCTCTGTCCCGCCTCAAGCTCGCGCTTCAAAACCTCTGCGATATCTTCTTTGGATGTGTTAACAACGAGGTCGGCGTTAAGGTGCTTTATGGATGCGGCAAGCTCATCAGAGCGCACGGTTGTGATAACTCTTATTCCAAAAGCCTTAGCCATAGGAATGATAACGCTTGCAAGGCCCGATGCGCCCGCGTTCATTAAGAGGGTGTTGCCCGCCTCAATTTTGCCCTCGATAAAGAGGTTTAAATATGCGGTCGCAAAAGCCTCGGGAATTGCGGCGGCCTCAACCATAGAGCAGTTTTCGGGAACAGGCATCAGCATATCGTACTTGGCGCTGACGTACTCGGCATATCCGCCGCCGCCAAGCAGGGCGCAAACCATGTCGCCGATCTTATAGTTAGATTTCTCCTTTGCCTCGTCACCCATCTCTACGATAACGCCCGCAATTTCAAGGCCCATCCATTCGGGACAGCCTTCTGGCGGGGGATAGTTGCCCTCTCTCTGCATAAGGTCGGCGCGGTTGAGCGCTGCGGCGTGAATTTCAACTAACACCTCGTCGGATTTTATAACGGGGTCGGGAACGTTTGCCCAAGAAAGTGATTTGTCGTCATTTACAAGTATAGCTTTCATTTTTCTGCTCCTTTTATATGTTGTAGCCGCAAGCCTTGAGCACTGTTTTGTAAAGCTCAAGCTCGTAGTCGTAGCCCTTAAAGCTTGTTTTGCCGTTGCCGTTTACCATATCGGCAAAGGCGATCATCATATCGTCGTAGCGGTCATATTTCTCTGAAACTTCACGGGGCGAGTCGGCACCCCAGTCCTTTTTGTAAACCTCTCGGTAACCCGTAACGTGATAGTCTGCCTCTCTGTAGGCCTCAAGCGGCCTTACCTCCACAGTACCCTTTGTACCCGTCACAACAAGCTGGCGTCTGAAAAATCCGCCCATCTCAACCGCCGAGGTCTTAGCAAAGGAAACGCCGTTTTTGTATTTGAAAACAGCCATTCCGTAGTCGATGCTGTCAATGCCGTCGGTATGTGTGCTTGTGCTCAGAGGAATTATCTCCTGCGGAGCGCCTTGAATTTGCAGGATAAGATCTACAAGGTGGCAACCTAAAAAGAACATCATTCCGCCGTCAAACGTCTTAAACCATCTTCTTGCCGCCTCGGGATGATAGCAGTTCATCTGAGCCTCAACACTGATTATTTCTCCAAGCTCGCCGTTTTCTATGCGCCTCATTAAGTCCTTTATGTAGGGGTTGTGGCGGTACATATATCCCGTGCTGAAAACCGTGCCGTTTTTCTTTATAATGTTTATGAGGTTTTCAAAGGCTTCGGGGTCGGGCGAGCCGGGCTTTTCCATGTGAATGTGCTTTTTGTGCTCGGCGGCAAGCGTGGCGTACTTTGTAAGGTATATTTCCTCGGTTTCTATTGTAACGGCGGTGATTTCGGGGTCGTTTAAAATTTCATCCACCGTCATCTCGCGGTATCCGTCAAGACTCTCTCTCCGATGCGGAAACTTTTCTCTTTCGTTTTCGGGCAGGGCGTAGCCAACTATTTCAAAATGCTCGGGAAGCCTTTTTAAGCAGTTGAATATATCGTAGCCGTGCGAGTAGTGGCTTGTGCCTATCTGCGCGATCTTTATCTTTTTCATTTTATTTCCCTCCAATCAAACTGCGAAACTGTCGGGAAATTTCTGTCACCAATGAGCCTTGTGTAGACCTCGCCGCAGTCCTCGGGGGAGTAGACGGCGTCAACCATAGCCTTAAAGCTTATTCTCTTAAGAGCGCAGAGCTTTAAGAGGGATTTTATGTCATCTCTCTGGGTAAAATATCCTGCCGAGGAGTCTGATTCGGGGCGGGCCAAGGTGTGAGCGCCTATAAGCTTTATGCCGGGGCCGTGAACCTTTCTGTAGTAGTCAACGTTAAAGTTTTTGTCTCTTGTGCAGCCCAAAAGCGCAACCCTGCCAAACCTTGCCATGCAGTCAAGGCATTGATTAAGGCCTATTCCGAGCCCAGTAACCTCAATAGCGGTGTTGGCTCCGCCGCCTGTTACTGCTTTAACCTTTTTGGCAAAATCAGCATCATTAGGATCGAATGCGTAGTCGGCGCCGAATTTGAGCGCCTTTTCTCGCCTCTCTTTAACGGGATCAACTGCAATTACGGGAACTGCACCTGCCGCCTTTGCAAGCGCAACAGCGAAAAGGCCCAAAATTCCAAGCCCCATAACTAAGCATGATTCGCCTATTTCAAGCTCGGTCTTTCTTATTGCCGCCAGGGGAAAGGTTGCTATCTGGCATAGGGCGGCGTCCTCAAAAGACACAGTATCGTCAAATTTAACAACGTTCTTTTCGGACATAACGTTTATCTTTTTGTGATAGCTCCAGGAAAGCGCAACCCTGTCGCCGACCTCTACCGATCTAACGGAGTCGCCCTTTGCGATAACAACTCCGCTGCTGCTGTAACCCGAGTATCTCGGGAAAACAACGGGCGGGTTTTCCTCGGTTGCAATGCTCACGTTGGCATCACCCGTTATGTTGGCTCGCTCTGTTCCGCAGCTTATCGAGCTAAAAAGCGTTTCAACAACAACCTCATTATCTTTAGGCTCGCCGTATTCGACCTCAACGAGCTCTGCGGTGTTTATTTTGGTAAAAACGATCTGTTTTGTTTTCATAGGTTTGCACCTCCGTATAAGTTCATTATATCAAATTGACAAATCAAAAAAATATAATATAATATAAAAAAGAGGTAAAATTCTATGATAAATATGGGGTAAAAGCGGATGAAAGCGGCAGTTTTATCTAACAACTTTAATTTTCTTAAGATCACCTTCTCAAAATACCGCCACAACGATTACCGACAAGGTCTGCCCACAAACTTTCTTGCCTATATGATAAAGGGACGGGCCGAGCTGGTTTCGGATAAAAAAAGCGTAGAGGTAAAAGAGGGGCAGCTCTTTTTTATCCCTAAAAATTTGGGCTATCAGTCCTATTGGTACGGCGAGGACGAGATACAGTTTCTTTCGTTTGCCTTTGTCGAGCTTTCGGTCAGCGAAAAGATGAATTTTGAACTGCAGAGCTTAGACTGCAGCGATGAGTTTGCCGAAAAAGTTATGGCTATCGCTACAAAGGGTAGGAGCGTAAGTTTAGATGCGCTTAGCCGATTTTACGCCGTGATGGCAGAGGTGGCGCCTCTTTTAAAGCCTGCGTCAGAGAACAGAGAGGCAGAGCGGGTCGACGCTATAAAGGAATGCATAAGAAAATACCCCTTCAGCTCGCTTGGCGAGATTGCGGAGATGTGCGCCATCAGCGAGCCTTATATGTACTCGCTTTTTAAAAAGTGTACGGGCACAACTCCAAACGATTACAGACAAAGGGTTTTGTGCGAGATGGGCAACGAGCTCCTTTTGACCACCGACAAAAAGGTGGAGGAGATAAGCGATATGCTCAGCTTTAGCTCAAGTTCCTATTTCAGAAAGGTTTTAAAAAAGCAGGTGGGAGCAACGCCTCGTGAGATAAGGAAAAACGGATATTTCTAAAACAAAAAAGCCGCCCTATCGGGTGGCTTTTTTCTTTTAGAGTTTTGAAAAACCGTGGTAATTTACGAGGGCGTCTATCTTTTCGCCCTTTGCACAGAGAGGACATTCGTGAGCGGGAACGGAGAAGTAACCCTCCAAGTCCGAAGGATTGAAAACAGAGTTTACTTCAAAGCCGCCGATCTCCTTCTTTGTAGCGAAGATGGATGCAACGCCTGCAACCTCGCCGCCGTAATATTTAACAGCGTCAATAGCCGAGGCAACTGTTGCGCCGGACGAAACCGAAACAGCAAGAACAAGAACGTGCTTGCCCTTGATCATAGGAACAATGTTATCTCTGAACAAAAGCTGAGAATTGCTGGTTTCGGGGGTTACAACGTAAATGGTCTGGTGGGCGTTGATGTTAATAAAATCGTGCTTTACAAGCTGGTCTGCAAGGCAGGTTCCGATAACCTCTGTTCCGTCAAGGCAGAGGATGGTGTCAACGATGGTTGTTGAATATTTGTAACCACTGCAAAGCTTCTGAGCAACGGCTTTTGCTTCTGAAAGACGGGATTTTTGTGCCGCAACGTCGATGTAATAGTTGCTGTGGGCGTGAGAGGTTGCAAAATGTCCTTTCGCAACTCGCAGATATAGGTTATCCTGTTTTGTTTTAATTTTAATGATCTCGTTGGATGGCATATAACTCCTCCTTTAAGGGTTTTCTTTAGTTAGATTATAATAGAAAAATATCGATTTGACAAGAGTTTTTATTAAAGGCGCAAAAAAACCCCTCTTTCGAGGGGATTTTTAGTTACTTGTTAAAGTTTTTAGCAATAGGGATGATCTCGCTGGGGTGGCTTATTATATGATCTGCGCCGGCGCCTTCAAGCTCGGCTCTGTCGCGAAAGCCCCAGAGAACGCCTATTGAGGTAAGAGAAGCGTTCTTGGCGGTCTTAATATCGGTTGCGGTGTCGCCTATGTAGAGAACTTCGTCTTTTTCTACGCCGAACTCTTTAAGAATTTCAAACACACCTGCGGGGTCGGGCTTTAAGGCGATGCCATCTCTTGCGCCATAGCAAACGTCAATAAGACCTTCTTCAAAAAGCGCATCCGAAACCTTTTTTGCGGTAACATCGGGCTTGTTGGAAAGAATTGCGGTCTTAACTCCCATTTCTTTAAGAGTGCCGAGCATCTCAACGCAGCCGTCGTAGGCTTTTGTAAGATAGAGAAAATCAGCGTCGTAGCTTTGGTTGTACTCTGGGAATACCTTTTCAAACTGCTCTTTGCTGCCGCCGACATGTTCGATCATTCTTTCGCAAAGAATCCTTGCGCCGTTTCCGACCATTATTTTGTAGTGACTTTCCTCTATAGAGGGCAGACCGTACATATTTAAGGCACGGTTTGCAAAATATGCAATCGAAGATATGGTGTCAACTAAGGTTCCGTCCATATCAAATATGCAAAGCTTAAGCATTGGTAATTCTCCTTTATGCCTCTAAGGTGTAAATTGCTTTGGACTTAAATATCTCGCCCTTTTTGCCGCTGTGTTTTCCTGTCATATTAAAGTAAGCCTTGATAACCTTGTCTGTGCCGACTCTCCAGTTGTCAAAAAGTCTAAAGCCGTTAGGATACTTTTCCAAATCAAAAATTCCCTCAACCTTAGCATAGAAGTTATGCTCGGGCGCAAAGTATTCAAAGGCGCTGGCAAAGTGGTCGCCCGCAAAGATGGGCTTGTCACGGTTTTCTGCGCTGTCAGCACTGACAAAAACGGGAATGGGATGGGTGTTTGACGCGGCGTGTGTTATAAAGCGCTCTTCGCCCTTAAAGAGCGGCAGACCCATCATAATATTTTCAAAGCGGTGGATCTCGATGTCCTGCAGTAGCTCAAAGCGGTTTGTAACACTGTAGCCCTCGCTGTTCCACTCGGAGATCTTAATTCTTGCAAAAACGTTATCGCCCGGGGTGTCAGCTCTGTTTAAAAGCGAGGTGGCGGTTATCTTAATTCTGTCGCATTCGGCCTCAAAATCCTCATCTGCCGACATAAGACGGTTGTCGATAAGAATTGAAAGACCTGTATTATTCTCGTCGCCGTGGTAGCCGCCCATAAAGTCGGGGGCGCCGACCTCTAAAATGGCGCCCTCCCACTCGTTAGAGCCGTTTAGGAGAAATGTGTCGCAAAGGTCTGGCGCGGCAATCGCGATCTGCCTTACGCGCCACTGATGCATATTGTCAGAGTCGGAGTCAATATACAGATACTCGTAGCGAATGTAGTTATCGGAAAAAGAGCAGGGATAAAAAATGTTTATAACCTTGCCGCTTTTGCGGACGATAATTTTTCTGTTCATCTTTTACACCTCGATTACAGGTCAAGAATGCCGAGCATTACGATACCGACAGCTGTAATGGCAATAGCAACGTAGTGCTTCCAGGAGAGCTTCTCTTTGAGGAAGATGTGGCTCCAGACGAGCGACATAACGCAGTAAGCCGAGATGATTGCGGCCGCGGGAGCGGCGTGGCTTGTGTCAGCAAGTGCAAAGATGTATGCAAACTGACCTGCAGTCTCGCAAACACCGCCGAGAAGCTTTGTTCCCTCGTCCTTGGGGGTAAGCTTGTCGCGGCGAATGATAAGAACGTAAATTGCGGCAACTACGCCCATAAACAAGAAGGTAAGCTCGTATGCAACGTTTGCGGTATCCTCGGGCAGAGTGGTAGCAAAAACGCTGTCGAGAATTGTGCCTGTGTCCTCCTCGCGCAGAATGAGTGTGTCAACAAAGGTTCCTGCGGCGTCTATAAGGCAGTAGAGAATGGGGAGC
Organism: Oscillospiraceae bacterium; assembly: GCA_017461245.1. GTDB lineage: Bacteria > Bacillota > Clostridia > Oscillospirales > Ruminococcaceae > SIG578. Next base: position 44,357 of record JAFTYW010000051.1, on the reverse strand, counting down.
AGGAGAGCCAAAAAGCTCCTTGCATATTTGCGGTTTGCATTTTTCTGGCGCTCAACTCTAAGCTCCTCGTCCTCATTTGCATTAACGATTCCGAGAAGCAGAACGCCTACGGCAACAATGCCGATAGCAACCATGCCGAGCGCTCCAACGTCCTGCTTTAAGAAGATAAGGCAGAGAATTGCGGCGAGCGCACCCGACGAGTTGCAGATGGGGGATGAAATTGAAAGCTCTATGTATCTTAAGGAAACATATCCGAAGATCATCGAAAGGATGTAAAGAGCCGAAGCGGGCAGGTAAACGAGAATGTCACTAAAGGTAATCGAAACGCCGCCTATAAAAATCTCGTAAGCTGCGTGCAGACCCATAACAAGACCGACTGCCATAACCATTTTCCAATGGCTGTATTTGTCGTTTTGTTTAGAACCTATTTTTGAAAAAATGTCCGAACCGCTCCAGCAGAGCATAGCGGCAAGTGAGAGCCAGAACCACATAGTAAAGATCCTTTCTGTTATAAAAATAGGCGGCTGGCAAAAGCCAGCCGCCGTAAAGCTAATTTTTAGTTTTCGCCGTTAGCAGCTTGTTTTGCCTGAATGTCAGCAAGAGCATCCTTGCGGGAAAGATTTATTCTTCCCTGATCGTCAATTTCGGTGACCTTAACGAGAACGTGGTCGCCAACCGAAACAACGTCCTCAACCTTTTCAACGCGCTTGAAGTCGAGCTTGCTGATGTGAACAAGACCTTCCTTGCCGGGTGCGATCTCAACAAATGCGCCGAATGTCATAAGTCTTGTGACCTTGCCGTTGTAAATAGCGCCGATTTCGGGGTCATTTGCGATAAGATTGATGATCTCGATAGCGGACTGAGCCTTGCTCTTGTCAATGCCCGAAACATAAACGTGTCCATCCTCTTCAATGTTGATGGTACACTCGCACTGATCCTGTATAGACTGAATTACCTTGCCCTGCTTACCGATAACGTCGCCGATCTTGTCGGGGCTGATAACTGTGGTAAGCATCTTGGGAGCATAAGGCGAAAGCTCGCTGCGATACTCGGGAATGCATTTGAGCATAACGTCGTCAAGGATGTGAAGACGAGCCTTTTTGGTCTTTGCAAATGCTTCCTTAATGATCTCGGGGGTAAGTCCGTGTACCTTAAGGTCCATCTGAATAGCGGTGATACCCTTGTGAGTACCTGCTACCTTAAAGTCCATATCTCCGTAAAAGTCCTCAAGACCCTGAATGTCAACCATGGTCATAAAGTCGCCGTAAACGCCATCGTCACCGGTGATAAGACCGCAGGAGATACCTGCAACGGGAGCCTTAATGGGAACGCCTGCAGCCATAAGAGCAAGTGTCGAGCCGCAGATAGAGCCCTGCGAGGTAGAGCCGTTTGAAGAAAGAACCTCACTGACTACACGGATAGCATAGGGGAACTCTTCGACTGAGGGGATAACGGGAAGGAGCGCACGCTCAGCGAGGGCGCCGTGTCCGATCTCACGTCTTCCGGGGCCTCTTGAAGGCTTGGTCTCGCCAACGGAATATGAGGGGAAGTTGTAGTGGTGAATATAACGCTTGCTTACCTCTTCGTCAAGGCCGTCAAGCTTCTGAGCCTCAGAAACAGGAGCAAGTGTTGCTACCGAGAGAACCTGAGTCTGACCACGGGTGAACATACCCGAGCCGTGAACACGGGGGAGAAGGTCAACCTGAGCGTCGAGAGGACGGATATCGTCAATTCCACGACCGTCTACACGCTTGCCTTCGTCCTTGAGCCAAGCACGAACAACGTGCTTCTGAACGAGGTACATGATCTCGTCAAGCTTTGCCTCGCAGCCCTCAAAACGCTCGTCAAACTTTTCGTGAACAGCGTCGTAGATGGGGAGGAGAGCGGCATCTCTGACAGTTTTGTCATCGGTGTCGAGAGCCTTCTTAACGTCCTCAATGCAGAAAGCCTCGATCTCTGCCATGATTTCGGGGTCGGGGTTGCTCGACTCAAAGGTGAATTTCTCTTTACCGATCTCAGCTACGATTCCCTGAATAAACTTAACAACTTCCTTATTAACTTCGTGGCCTGCCATAATGCAGTCAAACATAAGGTCGTCGGGGATCTCGTTACCGCCTGCCTCGATCATAGCAACGAGGTCAGCAGTCGAAGAAACGGTAAGGGTAAGCTCGGTCTTAGCACGCTCTTCAAGTGTGGGGTTGATAACGATCTGACCGTCAACAAGGCCTACGCTGGTAGAAGCGATAGGGCCGTCCCAGGGGATGTCAGAAACTGCGATAGCGGCGGAAACACCGATAGCTGCGGTGATTTCGGGCGAGCAGTCGGGGTCGACCGACATAACGGTTGCAACGACTGAACAGTCGTTACGCATATCCTTGGGGAAGAGGGGACGGATGGGTCTGTCAATGCAGCGTGAAGAAAGGATAGCCTTTTCACTTGCTTTACCCTCTCTGCGCTGGAAAGAGCCGGGGATGCGGCCTACCGAGTACATTTTCTCCTCAAAGTCTACTGAGAGAGGGAAAAAGTCAACACCCTCACGAGGCTTTGAAGAAGCGGTTACTGTACAAAGAACTCTTGTGTCGCCATAGCATGCCATAAAGGCGGCGTTTGCAAGACCGGCCATTTTACCTGTTTCAAGCTTAAAAGGTCTGCCGGCGATCTCTGTTTCAAAAACTCTGAAATTTTCAAACATTTTTGTTTTCCTCCTGTTTTTTAATTTTTTTATATCAGGCGGAAAGGCTTGTTTAGCAATAAGTCCACGGTTTAAAGACTCCTTTAAGCCGTCGATTTAATGCTAACACACAGATTAAAAACCTGCTGCTTTTCCGCCGTGATAGCGTGGGGTTTTGATGCATTAAAAAAGCATCAAAAGGCAGACAAATGAGCTTTGCCTGCCTTTTTGTGTAAGCTATTACTTACGGATTCCGAGCTTAGCGATGATTGCACGATAACGCTCGATGTCCTTCTTAATAAGGTAGTTGAGAAGGTTTCTTCTCTTACCAACCATCTTAAGAAGGCCTCTTCTGGAGTGATGGTCATTCTTGTGAACCTTAAGGTGTTCGGTAAGGTCATTGATTCTCTTGGTGAGAATAGCGATCTGAACCTCAGGAGAACCTGTGTCCTTTTCACTCAGACGATTGTTTTCAATAATTGTGCTCTTTTCGTCTTTAAGAAGCATTTCTTTCACCTCGTTTTAATTTTTTTACAATGATCAAAGCATAGGGAAGGTGAACTCCCGGATGGGCTAAACCCCTAAGCCTCGGTCAAAGCTTTATTAGTATACCATTATTTTTGCCCGTTGTAAAGAGTTTTTTCAAAATATTTTTTGCTTTTACTGTTGCAATTAGTGTTTGAAAATGTTATAATATGTTAGATTTAACATTTCCAATCATCTTGTTACATTTAGAGGTGAGAAATTGAACACTATCAGACGAGAACAGATGCTTGAATTTATAAAGAGTAGAGGGCAGATGAGCGTCAAGGAGCTTACCGCTCTTTTCTCTAATGTAAGCTCAATGACTGTTCATAGGGACCTTGACTATTTGGAGAAAAAAGGCGCAATAGTGAGAGTGCACGGCGGGGCAAAATACATATCTCCCGACGAGAGTAAAAAAGAACCCGCTTTCAGTGACCGCGAGATAGCAAACCGCGAGCTTAAAAAGCTTATTGCAAAAAAAGCGGCGTCGCTTATAAAGCGCGGCAGCTCTGTTTATATCGATTCGGGAACGACTGCGGCAGCCCTTTGTGACTGCGTTCCCAACACCCCGCTGAGTATCGTTACAAATAGTCCAAACAGCGCTGTTATGCTGTCAGACAAGAGCTTTGTAAACGTAATGCTTTGCGGAGGAACGTTGGAAAAGAAAAATCTTGCGCTTTACGGATCGGCGGCAATAGCGTCGCTTGAAAAGATCAATATAGATCTGGCATTTGTTGTAGCCTCGGGCTATTCCAAGGACTGCGGTTTTACCTGCGGAAATGAGGGCGAGGCTTCTGTTAAGAGCTTTGTATGCAAAAAGGCGAGAAAGGTCGCTTTGCTTATAGATTCGAGTAAGATCGACACCGTTCTGCCATTTACCTTTGCAGTTGATGAAGATATTGATTATTTTATCTGCGACAAGGCGGTAACAGGTGAGCTTAATGAGGAGTTTGAGCAAAAAGGCATAACCATTTTATAGGAGGCATTTATGAAGAATTTACTTTTGGCGCAGTCGGGCGGACCTACTGCGGCTATCAACGCAACGGTTGCAGGCGCGGTGGCATACGCCCTTAAAAGCGATAAGATAGACAAGGTCTATGCAGGCTGTAACGGAATTAAGGGCATAATCGAGGGCAGGCTCGTTGAGATCGGTGAGCGCCTTAAAGATAGCGAGCAGATGCACTTACTTGAGACTACACCCGCATCGGCACTCGGCTCCTGCCGAATGAAATTAAAAGAGGATGATAAAGAGACCTTTGAGAAGATCGTTTCGGTCTTCCGCGAATATAATATAGGTTATTTCGTTTACACCGGCGGAAATGACTCGATGGATACAGTCCTAAAGCTTTCCCGCTATTTTAAAGAGGAAGGAATAGAGGATATCAAGGTTATGGGCGCTCCCAAGACCATTGATAACGACCTTCCGGAAACCGACCACACCCCAGGCTTTGGAAGCGCCGCAAAATATATCGCAACAAGCTTTGCCGAAATCGGCAGGGACTGTGCGGTCTACGATATTCCTGCCGTAACGGTGGTTGAGGTCATGGGCAGAAACGCAGGCTGGCTCACCGCCTCCGCCGCTTTAGCGCGCAGCGAGGGAAATACCGCCCCCGATTTGATTTACCTTCCCGAAGTTGCATTTGACATTGACAGCTTTATTGATGACATAAAGGCAAAGCTTCTAGAGAAACCCGCTATCGTTGTTGCGGTAAGCGAGGGAATTAAAACTGCCGACGGAAAGTACGCCGCTGAAAGTCATCAGAGCGGAGCGGTCGATGCTTTCGGCCATAAGTACCTTGCGGGAACTGCCAAGTTCTTGACCGATATTATAAAGGAAAGGATAGGTTGCAAGGTAAGAGCTATTGAGCTTAACCTAATGCAGAGATGCGCCGCACACATCGCATCTAAAACCGATATCGAGGAGTCCAAGGCGCTGGGCGCTGCGGCAGTAGAAAAGGCAGTAGAGGGAGTCAGCGGACAGATGACTGCAATCCGCAGACTTGACGGTAGCGACTACAAAACCGAGATATACAGTGTTGACATCGCCCTCGTTGCAAACGAGGAAAAGGTAGTTCCGAGAGAGTGGATAAACAGAGCGGGTAACGACGTTATGCCCGAGTGCAGCGCCTACATAAAGCCGCTTATAATGGGAGAGACCGCTCCTATTTATGAAAACGGCATTCCTAAGCATTTTATTCTGTAAAGGAGAGAGATAAATGAAAACAAAAGCAGTAAGACTTTACGGCGAAAACGATCTGCGACTTGAAGAGTTTGAACTTCCCGCCATTAAAAGCGATGAGATTCTTATGAAGGTCGTTGCCGACAGCATCTGTATGTCGTCATATAAGGCGGCAATTCAGGGAGCAAAGCACAAGAGGGTTCCCAACGATGTTGCGGAAAATCCCGTAATGATCGGACACGAGTTCTGCGGCGAGATCGTAGAGGTCGGTGAAAAGTGGAAAGACAAATATTCGGTTGGTCAAAAGGCTACAATCCAGCCCGCTATCCCCAACAACGGATATGACGCTCCCGGATATTCCTATAAACATTGCGGCGGCGATGCTACATACATTATTCTTCCCGCCGAGGTTATGGAAAACGACTGTCTTTTAAGCTACGATGGCGATGGTTATTTCTGCGGAGCGCTCTCTGAGCCCTCCTCCTGCGTAATCGGCGCTTATCACGCAAACTTCCACACAACTGCGGGAGTTTACGAGCACAAGATGGGTATTGTAGAGGGCGGAAAGCTTGCCCTGCTCGCATCTGTCGGCCCTATGGGGCTTGCCGCGATAGACTACGCTATCCACGCTGACAGAAAGCCCTCGGTTATGGTCGTAACCGATATAAATCAAGAAAGGCTTGACAGAGCCGCAGGCATCTTCACAGTAGAGGAAGCCGCCAAAAACGGCATTAAGCTTACATATCTTAATACAGGTGCTTGCGAGGACCCCGTTAAAGAGCTTATGGAACTTTCGGGTGGTACCGGCTTTGACGACGTTGTTGTTTTTGCCCCCGTTCCCGCTCTCATCGAGCAGGCTGATGATGTTCTGGGACACGACGGATGCTTAAACTTCTTCTCGGGCCCGACCACGCCCGACTTTAAGGCAAAGTTTAATTTCTATGACGTTCATTATGATGCCACCCACCTTATCGGAACAAGCGGCGGCAATACAGACGATATGAGAGAAAGCCTTAAGATGATGTCTGAGGGCAGACTTACTGCGGCGGCGCTGGTAACACACATCGGCGGCCTTAACGCAGTAGAGTATGCAACCTTAAATCTTCCCCAGATCCCAGGCGGAAAGAAGCTTATTTATACACATTTAGACCTGCCCCTTACCGCTATCGCTGATTTTGAGGAAAAGGGCAAGACCGAGCCTTTATTTGCCGAGCTTGCAAAGATCGTTGAGAAAACAAACGGTCTTTGGAGCGCCGAGGCTGAGGCTTACTTACTTGAAAACGCTAAGAAAATATAAATATAGGAGGAAACACAAATGGCAGAAGGAGTACTTATGCCCAAACAGGGCATAACCGTCGAAAGTTGTATCATAACACAGTGGTATAAAAAAGTCGGCGACAAGGTTTCGGTTGGAGATGCGCTCTTTGGCTACGAAACCGACAAATCCACCTTTGACTGCGAGAGTACCGCAGAGGGTGAAATTCTCGAAATTTTCTATAATGATGGAGACGATGTCCCCGTTCTCGTTAACGTCTGTGCAGTAGGCACAGCAGGCGAGGATGTATCGGCCCTGCGTCCCGCAGGAGAAGAGGCACCCGCCGATGAGTCGACCGAGGAAGTAAAAGAAGTAAAGGCTGAGGTGAAAGCCGAGACTCCCGTCGAAGTTAAGGTTAATGACGGTGAGATAAAAATTTCTCCCCGCGCAAGAGCCCTTGCTGAAAAGGAAAACGTTGATATTCGTCTGGCAGCAGGCAGCGGCCCTTACGGCAGAGTTGTCGAAAAGGACATCCGTGATCTTATCGCATCGGGCAAGGCAACCACAGCGGCGGCTTACAGCGAGGCTATGACAAAGGATGCAAACGTAGAGGGCGGCAGCGCTCTCGGCGGCAGAGTTGGAATAGGCGACCTTATGGCTAAGCCCGTCTCCCCCGTATCTGCAGCTGCAGACGAGGCTGAGTATGAGGATACCAAGTTCAGCGGCATCCGCAAGACCATTGCTAAGTCTATGATGGCATCTCTTAACGGTATGGCTCAGCTTACCTTAAACAGCGCATTTGATGCTTCTGAGGTTCTCGAGTACAGAGCTCAGCTCAAAAAGGGCGGCGAGGCTATGGGTATGCCTAACATCACCCTTAACGATATCGTCCTCTTTGCAGTTTCAAGAACGCTCCTTGCCCACCCCGACTTAAACGCTCACCTCATTGACGGAGAGGTTATGAGAAGATTTAAGCACGTACACCTCGGTGTAGCAGTTGACACCCCGAGAGGCCTTATGGTTCCCACCATCCGCTACGCTGACCTTAAATCTCTCGCTCAGATTTCAAAAGAGGCTAAGGAGCTTGCAAAGATGGCTCAGGAGGGAACTATTTCTCCCGACCTGCTTTCCGGCGCAACCTTTACTGTAAGCAATCTTGGAGCTATGGGCATTGAGAGCTTTACCCCCGTTATCAATCCTCCCCAGACAGGTATTCTTGGAGTAGGAACTCTTATGACAAGAGTCAAGGAGGACGGAGAGGACTTCGAGGTCTACAAGGCAATGGGACTTTCCCTCACCTTTGACCACAGAGCAACCGACGGCGCACCCGCCGCACGCTTTGTAAAAGACCTTTGCAAGAATCTCGAAAGCTTCCGCCTTCTGCTTGCGAAATAAGGGGGCGTAAAAATGGATAAATTTGATTTGATCGTTCTCGGCGGCGGCCCCGCAGGATATCTTGCGGCAGAAAGAGCAGGCCACGCGGGACTTAAGACCGCAGTTGTTGAAAAAAGGGCACTTGGCGGCGTTTGCTTAAACGAGGGCTGCGTTCCTTCCAAAACCTTTTTAAACTCTGCTAAAATTTACGAGCACGCTCTGCACGGCGAGGCTTATGGCGTAACTGCAGAAAACGTTAAGATCGACCAGAATAAAGTTGTTGACCGCAAAAACAGAGTTGTAAAACAGCTGGTTGGCGGCGTCGGAATGCAGATGAAGGCAAACCACGTAACCGTTTTAAGCGGAAACGGTAAGATCTGCGGCAAATGCGACGAGGGCTTTAAAATTGAGGTAGACGGCACCGAATATGCTGCCGACAAGCTCATCATTGCAACAGGCTCCACCGCCTTTGTTCCTCCCATTAAGGGAGCTAAGGAGAGCTTGGAGAGCGGCTTTGCAATGACCAACAGAGAGATTCTCGACCTTAGAGAGATCCCCGAAAAGCTCGTCGTTATCGGCGGCGGCGTTATCGGTTTAGAGATGGCTTCGTATTTTAACTCGGTCGGCTCCAAGGTAACAGTCGTTGAGGCTCTTAACAAGATTGCAGGACCCACCGATAGCGAGATTTCCACCTTCCTCTTAAAAGAATATCAGAAAAAGGGTGTTGACTTTAGGCTCGGCTGTTCTGTAACCGAAATTGCTGACGGCAAGGTCGTCTACACCGAAAACGGCGAGGCTAAAAGCGTTGAGGCAGACAAAGTTCTTATCGCAATCGGCAGAAGAGCGTTTACACAAGATATCGGCCTTGAGACCATCGGCGTTTACACCGAGAGAGGCAACATTATAACCGACGAAAACTTAAGAACAAACGTTGCAGGCGTTTATGCAACGGGTGACGTAAACGGCAAGATAATGCTTGCCCACACCGCTTACAGAGAGTCTGAGGTTGCAGTAAATCACATTCTCGGCATCAAGGATAAGATGCGCTACAACGCCATCCCCTCGGTTATCTACACAACTCCCGAGGTCGGCTCGGTCGGTGAAACTGAGGACAGCGCCAAGGCAAAGGGCCTTGACTTCAGAGTTTCCACCATCTCGATGAAATTCAGCGGCCGCTTTGTTGCTGAAAACGAGGGCGGCGACGGCATCTGCAAGCTCATTGTTGACAACAAGTACGATAGACTTCTCGGCGTTCACTTAATCGGTAGCTACGCTTCGGAAATTATCTACGGAGCGGCTATGATGGTCGAGAGCGAGTACAGAGTAAAAGACCTTAAAGAGTTTGTTTTCCCGCATCCCACAGTTTGCGAGATTATCAGGGAAGCACTTTTTCAGCTGTAAATTTTAACATTTAAATAAAAGGAGAGAAAAACTATGCCAAAGTCCCAATTTGTTGATCCCGTTGAACTGAGAAAAGCGGGTAAGATCGAATTTCAGGATATGGATGTCAACGTCTACAACAAAACCATCAAAGAGGAAAGAAAAAATTTCTCTGACGATGATTTAAAGAGAATTTACCGTGACATCACCATCCTCCGTGAGTTCGAGACAATGATAAACCTCATCAAAATTCAAGGTGCCTACAACGGCATTGAGCACACCTATCCCGGCCCTGCTCACCTTTCCATCGGCCAGGAGGCTTCTGCCGTAGGCCAGGCTTACATTCTTGATAAGGACGATTTCATCTTCGGCTCCCACAGAAGCCACAGTGAGATCTTAGCAAAGGCTCTGTCCTGCATCCACAAGCTTGACGATGCTGAGCTTATGGACATTATGAAAAACTTCCTCGGCGGAAAGCTCCTTAAGACCGTCGAAGAAAAATGCAAGAGCGACAACGTTAAGGACCTCGCTCGCGACTTTATCCTCTACGGTGCTCTGACCGAGATATTTGCCCGTGAAAACGGCTTCCATATGGGTCTCGGCGGCTCGATGCACGCATTCTTCCAGCCCTTCGGTATCTATCCCAACAACGCTATCGTTGGCGGCTCGGGAACCATCGCAACGGGTGCTGCACTTTATAAAAAGGTCAACTACAAAAGGGTATCGTTGTTGCCAACGTTGGCGACGGTGCGCTTGCCCGTGGTCCTATGTGGGAGGCTATGACCTTTGCATCTATGGACCAGTTCCGTCAGCTTTGGGAGGAGAGCAAGAGAGGCGGTATGCCCATTCTCTTTAACTGCTTCAACAACGACTACGGTATGGGCGGACAGACCCGAGGCGAAACCATGGGTTACAATATGCTCGCCAGAATCGGCGCAGGTGTATCTCCCACACAGCTTCACGCTGAGCGTGTTGACGGTTATAATCCTCTTGCTGTTATCGACGCTATGAAGAGAAAGAAGGAGATCCTCTTAAACGGAGACGGCCCCTGCTTCCTCGACGTTGTTACATATCGTGTAGCAGGCCACTCGCCCTCTGACTCCAGCTCCTACAGAACCAAAGAGGAGATCGACGCCTGGAAGGCAATCGACCCCGTTATCAAGTTCCGTGAGGACCTTGTTGCCGCAGGTGTAGGTAAGGACGAGGATTACGAGAACATTCTCAAAGAGACCAGCGACGTTATGACCAAGATCTGCAAGCTCGCTTCCGATGCCGAGATTTCTCCCTACATCGACTTTGATAAGGATCCCGCTGTTGTTGAGCGCCTTATGTTCTCGAACGAGAAGGTTGCTAAGATGGATGACAGAGAGCCCGAAGTCCTTATGCCTAAGGAAGAGTGCCCCAGAGTTATCCAGAACGCAGGTAAAGAGAGATTCGCATTCAAGGATGGCAAGCCCGTTTCCAAGCTTAAGACCTTTAACTACAGAGATGCTCTCTTTGAGGCAATCGTAGACAAATATTATGAGGACCCCACCCTCATTTCTTACGGTGAGGACGTTCGTGACTGGGGCGGCGCATTCGCCGTTTACCGCGGACTTACCGAGGTTCTCCCTTATTCAAGACTCTTTAACTCACCCATCGCAGAGTCGGCAATCGTTGGCTCGGCAGTTGGCTACGCCATGAGCGGCGGCCGTGTTATTGTTGAGCTTATGTATGCTGACTTTATCGGCTGCGCTGGCGACGAGATCTTCAACCAGCTCGCAAAATGGCAGTCGATGAGCGCAGGCATCCTCAAAATGCCGGTTGTTCTCCGTGTATCCGTCGGTTCTAAGTACGGCGCACAGCACTCTCAGGACTGGACCTCGCTTACCGCACACATCCCCGGACTTAAGGTCTGCTTCCCCGCAACACCTTGGGAGGCAAAGGGACTTATGGCTTCTGCACTTAACGGTACAGACCCCGTTGTATTCTTTGAAAGCCAGAGACTTTACGATATCGGCGAGCAGTTCCACGAGGGCGGCGTTCCCAAGGAGAGCTACGAGATCGAGATTGGCGATACCAACCTCGTAAAGCAGGGCAACGACATCACCATTCTCACCATCGGCGCAACCCTTTATCGCGCTATGGACGCAGTAAAAGAGCTCGAGGAGAAGTATGGCATTTCTGCAGAGGTTATCAACCTCCACAGTATCTGCCCCTTAAACTACGATAAGATCTTAGAGTCTGTCAAGAAGACCGGTAAGGTCGTTCTCGCTTCTGACGCTTGCGTACGCGGCAGCTTCCTTAACGACGTTGCAAGAAATATCACCGAGCTTGCATTCGATTACCTCGATGCACCTCCCGTTGTTGTCGGCGCTCAGAACTGGATCACACCTCCGTTCGAGTTCGATAAGTACTTCTTCCCCCAGAAAGAGTGGATCCTTGACGCTATCAACGAAAAGATCATGCCTCTTAAGGATTACAAGCCCACAACCAACTGCACACCCGTTGAGCAGCTGAGAAAGGCCAAAATGGGCGTATAATTTAGCTTATACAAAATAAAAAGCAGGAGCCCTCAAGGCTCCTGCTTTTTTTGGTTTATGTTAACAATTGTAGGGGAGGGCCTCTGCGCCCTCCCGAAAATTATAAAAGTTCTCGGGCGGGCGTGGAAACCCGCCCCTACTTTTTAATCTGCTATAAATTCGGCGATATCCTCAAGCCTGCAATCAAGAACAGAGCAAAGCTTGTTTAATGTTTTTGTTTCAATATTATCGTTTGCTTTAAGGCGGCGAATTGTTTTGCTGTCAATGCCGCATTTTTCTCTCAGCTGATATGTTGAAACGCCCTTGTTTTTCATAGTAACCCATAATTTATCAAAAATAATCATATTTATAACCCCCATATTGATAATTTATATTATGGGGGTTATAATCTAAGTTATTAAGGGGATATAATCCTCATAACAAAATTTTAGGGGGATATTATGGAACTATACAAGCAGATTTTACTTAATGCATTATATAACGAGGAAATGCAGATAACATTTCCAAACCTAAAGACCTCGCCAAACGAGATTGTAAAGCTTGAATGTTATAGAACATTAAAGAAAATCAAAGCAGTTTTAGAGGATGAAAATTTAAGTGACAAAGAATGTTTTATGAGAATTGAAAAGATAATATGTATCTATGAGGATATGGGAAGCGACGGCGGCGACAGACACGATTTTGGATGAAAAAAGGTCAAGGGTTTATCCCTTGACCTTTTTATTTTTGTCCACGCAGCTGTGCAATTCTGTCACGCAGGTATGCCGCTTGCTCGAATTCTAAGAGGCTCGCTGCTTTTTTCATCTCGGCGGAAAGCTTCTTTATAAGCTGCTCCTTTTCGATTCTTGACATCTGCTTGCCGTCGACGACGTTCTTTTCCTTGCCGCCGCTTATCTCAAGCACATCGCGAACATCCTTTTTGATGGTCTTGGGAACAATGCCGTGCTCTTTGTTGTAGGCCTCTTGAATGGCGCGGCGGCGCTCAGTTTCCTCTATTGCAGCCTGCATCGCGGGGGTGACCTCGTCGGCATACATTATGACCTTGCCCTCGCTGTTTCTTGCGGCTCGGCCGATTATCTGAATGAGCGAGGTCTCGCTTCTAAGGAAGCCCTGCGCGTCGGCGTCTAAAATAGCGATAAGCGAAACTTCGGGCAGGTCAAGGCCCTCTCGCAAGAGGTTTATGCCGACCAGTACGTCGTACTCGCCAAGACGAAGTGAGCGGATAAGCTCCATGCGCTCAATGGTGTCAATGTCGTGGTGCATATACCGCACTTTGATGCCCACGTCCGAAAGGAACGAGCTTAAATGCTCGGCCATCTTTTTAGTGAGGGTGGTAACAAGCACCCTCTCATTTTTCTCAATTCTTAGGTTTATCTCTGAAATGAGGTCGTCGATCTGTCCTTCGACGGGCTTTACCTCGATAACAGGGTCTAAAAGTCCTGTCGGGCGGATGACTTGTTCTGCAGTCTGTGAGCTGTGCTGCTTTTCGTAGTCGGCGGGGGTTGCCGAAACGTAGACTGTCTGCCCTTTGAGCTTTTCAAACTCAGAAAAATTTAAGGGGCGGTTGTCAAAGGCTGAGGGTAGGCGGAAGCCGTAGTCCACAAGGCTCTGCTTTCTCGCCCTGTCGCCCGCGTGCATTGCTCGCACCTGCGGTATAGTCACGTGCGACTCGTCGATGAACACCAAAAAGTCATCGGGGAAATAGTCTAAAAGGCAGTATGGGCGCTGTCCGGGCTTTCTGTCCGACATCATTCGCGAATAGTTTTCAATGCCGCTGCAAAAGCCAATTTCCTGTAGCATTTCAATGTCGTAATTTGTGCGCTGCTCTATCCTCTGCGCCTCGATAAGCTTGTCCTGCGATTTAAAATAGGCGATTCTCTCGATAAGCTCCTCTTTTATCTCGCCGATGGCTTTTAAAAGCTTATCACGGGGAACGATATAGTGCGAGGCGGGGTAGATTGGCGCGTGGGTAACTGTGCCGAGTAACTCGCCCGTTAAGGCGTGCACTTCGCTTATTCTGTCGATCTCGTCGCCGAAAAACTCAACCCGTATAGCCTTATCCTGCGAGTAGGCGGGGAAGATCTCCACCACGTCGCCACGGACTCTGAACTGATTTCTAACAGGGGCAACGTCGTTTCGCTCGTACTGCAGGTTTGTGAGCTCGTAAAGGAGTTTGTCGCGCTCCTTTTGCATCCCGACGCGCAGAGAGACCACCATGTTCTGATAGTCCTTGGGGTCGCCGAGGGTGTAGATGCAGGAAACCGACGCGACGATTATAACGTCCCGCCTCTCAGAGAGCGCCGCCGTCGCGCTATGGCGAAGCCGCTCGATCTCGTCGTTTATTGAGCTGTCCTTTTCGATGTATGTGTCGGTGTTTGCTATATAGGCCTCGGGCTGATAGTAGTCGTAGTAGGAAACAAAATATTCAACTGCGTTTTCGGGGAAAAACTCTCTAAACTCCGAGCAGAGTTGCGCCGCGAGGGTCTTATTGTGGGCGAGAACAAGGGTCGGTCGGTTTACTTTTTCAATGATATTCGCCATAGTAAAGGTCTTACCCGAGCCGGTAACGCCTAAGAGCGTCTGCCCCGAGTAGCCCTTATTTATGCCGTCAACCAATTTTTCTATCGCCTGCGGCTGATCGCCCGTAGGCTCAAATTTTGAGTGCAATATAAATTTGTCCATCGGGCGTCTCCTTTAGCTTTAATAACAATAGTATACCACATAGAATTTGATATTTAAAGGTGTCTTGACACAAATTTTTTGCGGTGGTAAAATTTTGGTATGAGTATAAATAAATGGATAAAACAGAATACAGAGAGCCTTGCGGGGAAAAGGGTTGCGGTAAGCGGCTCGACGGGCGGCATAGGTCAGCAGCTTTGCAAATTTTTAGCTGCCTTGGGTGCCGAGCTTGTGCTCCTTGACAGAAATCCCCAAAAGATTGATGCTTTGCGAGAAATGCTTTTAAAAGAGCATCCCTCTGTATCGGTGCGCCATATATCGCTTGATCTTGAAAATGTCGAAAGCGTAAAGGCGGCGGCAGAGGCTTTGTGCGCTCTTAAGCCCGATGTTTTAATTTTAAATGCAGGCGCTTACCACATTCCTCGCAAAAAGAGCGCGTTGGGGCTTGAAAACGTCTTTCAGATTAATTTTCTCTCGCCGTACTACATAGTAAAGGAGTTTGCGGATAGCGGCGCCAAGATAGTTGCCGTTTCGAGCATCGCCCACAACTATTCCAAAACCGACGAGAATGACATAGACTTTGCTACCCGCACAAAGCCGAGTTTAATTTACGGCAACTCAAAGCGGTTTCTGCAGTTTGCGCTCTATCGTCTGTTTGAGGGCTCTGACAGACTTTCGGTAGTTCATCCGGGAATTACCTTTACAAACATTACGGCGCACTACCCGCCGCTTATCTTCGCTGTAATAAAACACCCAATGAAAGTTATCTTTATGAAGCCCAAAAAGGCGGCGCTCTCTATCGTTAAAGGCGTTTTTGATAGTACTACAAAAAACGAGTGGATAGGCCCTCGGCTTTTCGATGTTTGGGGATTTCCCAAAAAGAAAAAGGTCAACACCTGCAGAGAGGATGAAGCGGAGTTTATTTTCAACACTGCCCAAAAGCTTTATAATGATATGAAACAAAATTAAAAGCCTCCCGATTGGGAGGCTTTTGTTTTTAATGTAATCAATCAAAAATACGTTTTTTGGGTGCGAGCAACATTGGCGCGGTGTGTCAAGGCCCCCTTGTGTAAAGGGGGCTGGCTCCGCGGGAGCGGAGACTGGGGGATTGCTGATGCATTGAATAAATATATTATATTTTAGATTTTTACAATCCCTCCGTCACGGCTTTGCCGTGCCACCTCCCTTTACACAAGGGAGGTTTTAAGGATAGCAATTTGAGTTTTACTATTTTCTTTTAAAAAGCTTTGCAAAGAAGCCTTTTTTCTCGGGGGTGGTTATCTCCAAAACCTTTTGGTAAACACCGTACTGCGCGCGGGTCAGCTTTCTGTCAAGGTGATAGCAGCCGAAATACCACTTGTCGTATTTGACCGTCATCATAATCTCGTCTAAGAATTTTGAGAGGCGGTGCTCCTCGATGTCCCTGCCGAAAAGGGAAATTCTTATCTTCTGCGGCGCGTCGTGTGTAAGGATAAAGTCGACCGAGCCGCGAGCCTTTATTTTTTCTCTTGCTGCGTCAAGCTCCTCCATTGAGGGAAGCTCCTGAGGCCACCAGCTCTCGCCCTCTGTCCTAAACTCAAGGTCGGCGCTCTGTCCGCCGCCGAGGGCAAAGATGCTCTTGTCTTCTATCTCGTAAATTTCGCCGCGCATGAGCATTTTAAGGTTGCCGCCAAAATCGCGCACCTTGCCGCCGCAGTAGTCAGCTACAGGGTAGCGCTCGAGCATTGCGTGATTTTCGTGAGTTCCGTCAAGAAACAGGACGGAAAATTTGCGGTTTCTTATAAACTCGAGGTTTTTCTCCTCTTCCTCGCCGCCGCTCCAGAGAAAACCGAAATCGCCGAGGATAATAAGGGTGTCCTCAGCCTTTAATTTTTTTATAGCGCGCTGAGAAAAGCGCTCAATCTCGCCGTGCATATCGCCTGTAACATAGATCACGACTGCTAGTCCCCTTTAAATTCAAATAGAATGTGTTAAATTTACTTTTTTCTCTTTATTTTGCGAAAAAAGTGTGATACAATGATTTTATCTGATAATATTATACACACAAGGGAGGGATTTGTCTATGAAAAAAATAATTTCTGTTTTTATTTGTGCTGTTATTTTGTCATTTACCCTTTTGTCTGTCCCTTCCGCCGCCGCTACATATAAGCCCGATTTTGAGCTTACGGCAAAGGGTGTTTACCTCGTAAACCTCGATACAGATACAGTTATATATGAAAAGAACAAGGATCAGAAGCTTTACCCCGCGTCCCTTACAAAGATCATGACCTGCCTTCTTTTGTGCGAAATGGTGCCCGACCTTGATAACACCGTCATTACCGCCAAGGCATCAATTTTGGGCAGCTTTTCAACAATGAACGTTTCGCTTGCGGGCATTCTGGCAGGCGAGGAGCTTACCGCAAGAGAGCTTCTTTATTGTATGCTGTTGCAGTCGGGAAACGAGGCGGCCGCAATAGTTGCCGACTATCTTGGCGATCAGAGTATAAACAACTTTATCGATATGATGAATAAGCGTGCAAAGGAGCTTGGTGCGGTTAATACAAACTTTGTAAATCCGCACGGCCTGCATGACGACGATCACTATACGACTGCCTACGATATGTATCTTATCGCAAAAGAGGCAATAAAGCACGAGGAAATTTTAGAAATTGCCTCGACCTATAGCTATCAGCTTAGAAAAACCAATAAGCGCGAGCCCGAGTGGCTTGTGAGCACCAATAAAATGATGCAAAAAGGCTCGGCCTATTACCGCTCCTATATTAAAGGACTTAAAACAGGAACAACCACCCCCGCGGGCAAGTGCTTTACCGCCTACGCCGAGAAAAACGGATACCACTACCTTTCGGTTATGCTCGGCGCTGCTTATAAGGACGAGAACGGCAATGTCTACAGCGAAAACTACGCATTTTCTGAAACCGCAAAGCTCTTGGACTGGGCGTTTGAAAAGTTTACTCTTAAGACCTTGCTCCCATCGGACAAGTTCTGCGCTCAGATCCCGCTTAGGCTATCGTCTGACAGTGACTCGCTGCTTCTCTATCCGTCAGAAAAGGTTGTTGCTCTTATTCCAGACGAGATCGATCCGTCAAGCGTGCAGGTCATACCGCACACCAACACCTTTGTAGAAGCGCCTGTCAAAAAGGGCGACGTGCTTGGATACGTTGAGGTAAAGCTGGCTGACGAGGTTGTCGGAATTGCCGACCTTGTTGCCGGACAGGACGTTAAGAGAAACGAGTTCCTTTACCTTATAAACCTTGTAAAGAACATATTTACTTCGGTCTGGATAAAGCTTGCGCTTTGCCTGCTTATCCTCTTTGCGCTCTTGTATGTTCTCCTTATAATTAGGCAGGAGTACAATGCTCAGCGCTACCGCAGTATCATCAAAAAGCGCAGGTTTTAAATAACCAGAGTCAGCAAAAGGGTCTCGTAAAGCCTTGCGAATATCGGCGAAAGCTCATCTATCGGCAGAGGATTTTTTCCTCTGCCGATTTCTATTGTAAAGCCGGGTCTGCCGGTTTCTAAAATAAACCAGTCCTTAAAGCCGCCGTGAGAGGCAAGGCCGCTCTGATTGGGCAGGGTGTAGCCGCTTGTGTCGGCAAGGAGGCGAGCTATTGCCGAGGCGCCCGCAGGAGAACGCGAGCCGTACCTGTAAAATATCTCCTCGCCCTGAGAGTGCAGGGCGTAAACTCGGCTTGCGTTAAATCGCCGGCAGAGATTTACTAAAGTTTTGGTTTCAGGCTCGCTGTGCGGCTTTAGGCCGCCAAACTGTCTTGGAGCGGGGCCTGTTATGCCAGCCGTAGTTTCCATTTTTCTAAGTAGCGCGTGACCCGCGTTAAAGTTGTGGTTTAAGTCAACGCCTCGCGCGTTTGCCTGCCAGATGCTAAAATCCCCGCCGCTTATTCTATCGACAAACAGCTTTAGGTTTGCTGCTGACTCTCCACCGCTTAAAACAAGCTCGACCCCGTCGGGATTTACAAGCGGAACAAATATAGCCCCGCGGGTAGATAGGGCACGGCGAATTTCGCTTTTTGTCAGCATCATTTCGCATACCTCTTCCAAAAAGCGCAAAGATAGCAGCTCGGTCAGCCATTCCTGCGCGTGAAACGCCGCCGCGTAAACTACGGGGCGGCAGGTATTTCCAAGGAAAAGGGCGTAAATTTTGCGACCTTGAACGCTCCTTCCTGCTTCGAAAAGCTTTAAAAACGGATACTTTTGGGTAAGGCAACAGAGCTTTTTGACATAGCTTTTGTAAAAGGGCGGCTCTTTATAAAACTTTTCTATCAAGGCTCTTTTCCTCCGAATAGTTCTTGGGTGCCATGGATATGCACATAAACAAAACCGCGTCGACCATCTCGTCGCTTTTTTTAGGTGTAAGCCGAGAAATTCGCTTGTCAATAAGAGCGGCAAGATCCTTTTTTGTCATCTGCTTGCCGCTGAAAACAGGGGAGAGACTGTCGATCTCGCTTTTAACTGCGCTGACGTTCTCGCTCAAATACCCCTTGTAAAGCAGACTTCGAGTTGCGGATATGAGGCAGCGAGCGCAGATGAGAAAGCGTCGTGCGTCGTCGTCCTCTC
The DNA here is from genome assembly GCA_017461245.1 of Oscillospiraceae bacterium. Lineage (GTDB taxonomy): Bacteria > Bacillota > Clostridia > Oscillospirales > Ruminococcaceae > SIG578. Next base: position 25,200 of record JAFTYW010000051.1, on the reverse strand, counting down.
CGCCCAGATCAAAAAGACGGGAGTAGCAGGCAAGCTGCTTTTCGTAGTTTTGTTCAAGCTTGCTTTTGTTTTCAAGATGGTTTAAGCTTTCCGAAAATGTAAAAAACATACTCTGCAGCAAAGACTTCTGCATTGTAATTTCACCTTTTTTCCAATTTTATTTCATACAATTAACATTATGAGAAAATTATGTTAAATAGAACGGGGTTTTTTTGGCTTTGCGGCAAAAAACCGCCGCTTGCTACTTGAAAAGAAAAGGTATTTGCGGTATAATGGAGAAAATATTTTTTGTTTTAAAGGTGATGTAAAATGAAAAAAATCTTAGCGCTTATGCTTGCTCTTTCTATGGGCATAATTTTTGCTTCCTGTACCCCATCGCAGTCAGGGGACAATTCCTCTGATTCAGCTTATACTGAGGGTGAAGGCTCGGCACAGAAAAAGGAATATGTTTTAAACCATTTAACAGGAGAAGAAACTCTTTCAAAAACCGCTGAGAATAAACGCCCTATAGGTGTTATGATCAACAACATAAAGGCGTCGCTCCCCCAGAGAGGTATTGCCGAGGCTGACCTCTATTATGAGGCGGTTGCAGAGGGCGGAATAAGCAGAATTTTGGCGCTTTTCTCTGATGTGGATGAAATACCCGATATTGGCTCGCTGCGCTCTGCAAGACACTATTACCTTGCTCTCGCTATGGGTCATAATGCAATTTATTGCCACTTTGGCGGCAGCCCCTATTCGCTTAATTACATAAAAAACAACGGTATACCGACTGTTAACTTTATTTCAACCGCGGCTTCTTACCGTGATCCCAACCGCGTTGGTAAATACGCCTATGAGCATACCGCATTTACTGATGGCGAGCGTCTTAAAAAAGCAATCGACAGACTCTCGATTGAAACTGATGCAAAGATTGCAGATGCCTTTAAGTTTGGCGATAACGCTGATATTCTCGCGGGCGGAAATGCTGCAACAAACATAACCGTTCCATTCTCGGGCTCAACCAAGGCAACCTATACCTACGATGCCGCAACCGGTCTTTATAAGAAAGGTCAGTTTGGCACAGACCATATAGACTCGGCAACGGGTGAGACCCTTGCAGTTAAGAATGTTTTTGTTCTTCAGACTACTATAGGCTCACTTGCAAATGCCGACAAAAACGGAAGGCTTGATTTTGAACTTTCCGGTGGCACAGGATACTACGCTTGTGATGGAAAGATCGTTCATATCACATGGAAAAAAGGCGACTATTCTGACCCCATTAAGTACTACACTCTTGACGGTAACGAGCTTACTGTAGCCGCAGGAAAAAGCTGGATTTCAATTATCTCTACCAATAACACAATTACCTACAACTAAGATAAGGGGAGAAATTAAATGAAAAAAGTTCTCTGTGTCGGAAGCGTTACAACCGATGTTATCGTTTCCCCCGTTGACCAGGTTCCCACCCCCGGTGAACTTTGGGCTATTGACTCTGTGTCCACCCACGTCGGCGGATGTGCCGCCAACGCCGCTAACGATTTAGCTAAGCTCGGCGTTCCCGTTGTGCTTTCCTGCAAGGTAGGAAAAGACAGCTTCGGCGACTTTGTTAAAAACACCGCCAAGGCAAACGGCGTTGACGTAAAGGGCGTTGTCAGCGGCGATGTTGACACCACCGTTTCGATAGTTTGCGTAAGCTCCAAGGGTGAGCGTAGCTTTCTTTACAACCCCGGCTCTGCCGCTGACTTCAAGCTTTCGGATATTCCCGATGAGCTTATTGATGAGTGCGATATAGTTTTTGTTGCAGGCGCAATGCTGCTCACCTCATTTGACGGCGCTCCCTGCGCAGAGCTTATGCGCCGCGCAAGAGAAAAGGGTAAGTACACCGTTATGGACACCGCTTGGGACTTTGATGATGTTTGGCTTCCCAAAATCCGCGAGGTCATCCCGCATCTTGACCTCTTTATGCCCAGCGTTGATGAGGCCGCAAAACTTACAGGTATTTCTCCCAAGGATCCCGATGCTATTGCTGACAAGCTGTTTGAGCTTGGTGCTGAGAATGTTATCGTCAAGGTCGGCAAACACGGCGCGCTTATCTGCGAAAAGGGCAAGGAGCGCTACACCCTGCCTACATATATGTCGATAAAACCCGTTGATTCAACAGGCGCGGGCGACTCCTTCTGCGCAGGCTTCTTGGCAGGTCTTGCTCAGGGCTGGGATTATAGAAAGAGCGGCCGGTTTGCAAACGCCGTCGGAACACATTGTATCCAGAAGATCGGCGCCTCAACAGGTATCGTTTCTATTGAGGAGACCCTTAAATTTATGCAGGAACACACAGACGAAGTTCCCCTTGACTAATTAACAGAAAGCGTGAACACAATGAAAAATGCAGTAATGTACGGAGCGGGAAATATCGGCCGCGGCTTTATCGGCCAGCTTTTCTCACTCTCGGGCTATGAGGTTACCTTTATCGATATCAACGAAGCGGTAATCACTCAGCTTCAGAACGACCGTAGCTATCCCCTCTATGTAACCCGCGGCGAAGAATATGAGATGCAGGAAATTAAGAATGTTACCGGACTTCTCGGTAAAGACCCCGAGGTCGTTGGCTCTCTGATCGCAAAGGCTGACGTTATGGCGACTGCCGTTGGCGTAAATGTTCTTCCCTATATCGCAAAGCCTATCGCATGCGGCGTTAAGAAGAGATTTAATGATGGCAACAGGACTCCTCTTAACATCATCATTTGCGAGAATAAGCTCGGCGCTGACTCTTATTTGAGAGAACTTATCAGCGAGCATCTGACAGACGAGGAAAAGGATTATTTTAACGAGTATTTCGGTCTTGTTGAGGCTTCGATCGGCAGAATGGTTCCCGCAACCCCCGAGGAAATAAGAGCAAAAAATATGCTCTCGGTATGTGTTGAGGAGTATTGCCAGCTCCCCGTTGACAAGGCGGCTTTCAAGGGTGAAATTCCCGAAATTGTAAACCTTATGCCCTTTGAGCCGTTCGAATTCTTCATTCAGCGCAAGCTCTTTATGCACAATATGAGCCACGCTCTGACCGCGTACTTAGGTGCCCTTAACGGCTGCGAGTACATTTGGCAGGCGGCGCTTGACCCCTCGATAAAGCTTCTTGCTCTGCAGGCTCTCTTAGAGTCCTCTCAGGCGCTCTCCCGCGAGCACGGCGTTGATATTACCGAACTTATCGACCATAGCGAAGACCTTTTATACAGATTTGAAAACAAGCTCTTAGGCGACACCTCGCTCAGAGTCGGTAGAGATACGATTCGCAAGCTCTCTAAAAATGACAGACTTATCGGAGCGCACAACCTCTGCAAAAAGCAGGGAATTAAGCCTACCTACATCTGCCTCGGCATTGCCGCCGCTCTGCATTTTGCTCCCGCTGACGATGCGGCCTCGATCGAGATTGCAGAGAGTGCAAAGACGCTCGGCGTTGCCGCTACTTTGGAAAAGTACAGCGAGCTTACCGATAAGGAGTCTATCGAGCTTATCGAGCGCCTTTACAAGATGCTTGAAAGCAAAGTAGAAATGAAGGACATTATTACTGCGCTGGAAATTGAAAAGCGCAAATAACAGAGGTAAAACATTATGATGTATATTATTGACACCGCGAATCTTGACGATATTAAGAGATGCGTGGAATATTATCCCGTAGCGGGCGTTACGACCAACCCCACAATTATTTCCAAGGAAAACACCGACTTTTTAAAGCTTATAAAGGATATTCGCGCCATAATCGGCCCCGATATGATGCTTCACGTTCAAGTTACTGCAAGCAAGTGTGAGGACATCGTCAAAGAGGCTCTGCTTTTAAAAGAGGCAGTCGGCGGAAACTTTTATGTTAAAATTCCCATCTCGCCCGAGGGCTTAAAGGCAACCTCGGTTCTGCACAATATGGGAATCAAGGTTACTGAAACCGCGATATTTACTCAGCAGCAGGCTCTCATTGCGGGGCTTGCAGGCGCGGATTTTGTCGCACCCTATGTTAACCGCCTTGATAACATCGTCAGCGACGGCGTTCAGGTCGTTGCCGAGATAGTTGAGATGTTCAAAAAGCACGATATCAAAACCAAGGTGCTTGCCGCCAGCTTTAAGACAGTTGAGCAGATCCACAAGATCGCAATGTCGGGTTGCCAGTCGGTAACCATCAATCCCGCACTTTTTGAGACCCTCACCTACCACCCCATGACACAGTACGCTATTGATGATTTCAATGCCGACTGGGAGTCTATCTACGGTAAAAAGTCCATCGCTGAAATCTGCGAGGGCAAATAAAAAAGAAACGGCCGCCTTTTTAAAGGCGGCTTTCTTATTTTGTTTTTTGATACAAATAAAAGGACTGGATAATAAAAGCAGACATATCGTCTTTGGATAAAACGCCCGCTTTTACAAATAATCTTTCAAGCGAAGAACCTTCTTTTAAAATATTATTTCTTATCCACAAGCCAAAGCTAAAATGGTACTTATCTAAATCTATATATTTTGTGGAAATAAAGTTTTTTAGCTCTTTTGGAGAAAACAAGCGCTCTAATATTGGAAAAACATTTTTGATTTCAGATAGTAAATCCATAGTCTTTACCCCCTTAATATGATGCAACAAGTCAATTATATATCACTACACATCATTAAGTCAACCTTATATGTGTAATATAATATATATGGTGATATATAATGAATGATAAAAATTTTGAAAAATACAGAAATTTAGGACTTTCGGTAAGCTATTTCAGAAAATTGAGAGGGCTTACACAGCAAAACGTAGCGGACGAAATAAATGTCAGTTACGAAACAATAAGCAGAATTGAAAACGCTAACACAGGCATTTCTCTTGATATGCTTTTTGAGCTATCAAGAGCAATCAAAACTCCCTTGTCCGAGCTCTTTAAACACGCAGGATTATAAGCAAAAGCCGCCTTTAAAAAGGCGGCTTTTGTTGTATAAAGAAAACCACGCCATAGTGGCGTGGTTCAAAAGAGGCTACTGACGGTGAGCAGAAAAGAGCCTTCTCCTCAAGGAGAAGGCTATTATGATGTTTCTTGACAATTACGGGGCATAGGAATAAAATTAAGACATAAACCTTTTAGGAGATTTTGCTATGAAAAAGATTTTAGCGCTTCTTTTATCATTATTTTTAGTTTTGGGCTTTTCTGCCTGCGGCGAGCCTAAGGGCTGGTACACCGAGGGCGAGATTAAAATAACCGAAAGACAGGCTGAAAAAATCATAGACGGCGAGTTTACCGAGCCCGAAAATATCATTGTTATTATCGGCGACGGTATGGGTCCCAATGATATAACCCTTGCTGAGAAAAATGTCGAGGGCGTTTACGATTTCGGTCTCGTTTTAAACAAGATTAAAAATCACGGCCTTGCCACGACCCACTCGGCCGATAATGAGATAACCGATTCTGCGGCATCGGGAACGGCTCTCTCAACCGGCGTAAAGACCAATAACGGATACATCGGCAAGGACACAGAGGGCAACGACCTTAAGAATATGGCCGAGATTGCCCGTGAGGCTGGCAAAAAGATAGGAATTATTACCGATGAGGACTTATCGGGAGCAACGCCTACCGCGTTTGTGGTACATAACATTTCACGCTCTAACACCGCCGAGCTTGTAAATTCAATGATAAAATTTAAGCCGGATGTCCTTATGTGCAAGGACTATATGGGCGTTTATGCACCCCTTGACAGTGAGGCACGCAAAATTTTTGATAGCGAATATCTCGTCGCAAAGGATTTTAAGCGCTTTAAGGAAACCCTTGATACCGACCCCGACAGTGAGAAGCCCTTTTTAGGCTTCCTTGAAGGCTTTTCTACAATGCCGTCAAACAACCTTGCCCAGTGTACCGAGGTTGCGTTAAAACGACTTAAAAACGATAATGGCTTCTTCCTTATGATTGAAAGCTCGGGTACCGATAAATTCGGCCACAAAAACAATATGAGCGGTAAGCTCAACAGCGTTGTGACCCTCGACCGCACAATAGTGGCTGTCCTTAAATTTATGAAGAATAACCCCGAAACCATTCTCGTTATCACATCTGATCACGAAACGGGCGGCGTTAGGCTTCCCGAGGGCGACGAGGACTTAAAGGACCTCTTGACCCTTACCGAGCACACCGCGACTCCCGTTCGCGTTTTCGCCGTGGGCAAGGGAACGGAATATTTCAGTGGTAAGACAGTTGACAACACCGACATTGCAAAATTCCTGATCAAAGCCATCAAAGGCGAATAAAAAGCGAGGTGCAAATTTTGCACCTCGCTTTTTATTTTCGTTGATTTTAATTTGTAGGGAACGACCTATGTGTCGTTCCGTTTTTTATTTATTTCTCAAAGGTAAAGCTTTCCCAAGGGATGTTGACGGGTTTTTTCTGGGTGATGATCTCGTCAATGTGCATAAGCAGGGGATAGTCGCCAAGCGCAGCCTCGCCTCGCTCTGTCTTAAGGCGCACCGCTTTTGCAACACGCTCGGCAACAACGAGGGATTCAAGGGTGACGCCCTTGAGCTCTGCCTTTGCCTCGTCGATGTTAAGCCCTCTGCCAAGCAGAATACCCACAAGCCTTGTCCTGCCGCCGTAAACCGTTACGTAAAGGTCGCCTGCGCCAAGCACAAGATTGTCAATATCATCTGCGCCCTGTAATTTTAAAAGCTTATTCATTTCTCTTACGGCCTGTGCAAAAACCGCCGCCTGCGAGTTAAAGTGAAGCTCGCTGTCGAGCCCGAACTCTTTTTGGTTTAGGCCGATAGTCAGCGCAATTCCGAGCGCAAAGCCGTTTTTGAGTGCAACTGCGCTCTCAACCCCGACAACGTCGGTGGTAAGGCTTATGTGGTAGTAGTCGGTAGCCATGGCAGATTTTATCATTCTCAGCACCGCCATATCCCTGCCGCAGAAGGTAACTTCTGTCTGGTCATGGGCGACGAGCTCGTAGCTTGTGCAGGGTCCGCCGATGGCGTTAAGAGGAATGTTTTTATTAAGCTCGTCTAATTTTTTCTGCCAGATGTCAGGGTAGGTAATAAGAGCGCCGTCGGCAGTGTTCATAAGTCCCTTTGTAACTGAGATTACGGGAACATTCTCGTGGAGCTTGGGAAGTATCTCGTCCCTAAACCACTCAACTCCAAAGCTGCTAACGCCGCAGATGATGAAATCTGCGCCCTCAATTGCCTCTGAGAGCTCCTCTATCTGATAATAAGAAATCCCGTCGGGGAAATCCTTGACAAATTTGGGGTGGCGGCCTGTTTTGCGGCAAGCCTCGATAATTTCTCTGTCAAGATGTGTTCCCACAAGGCGAACCTCGTTGCCGTTTTCCCTTGCGGGAAACGCCAGCGCCGAGCCCATCATTCCCGCCCCGATGATCGTAATAGTTTTCATATTCAAACTCCTTTATTTTAGTCTAAAATTACTCCGTCTTTTATAAGTTGCTGCTGCAGCTCATTAATGTCGATATCCCTGAGCGGCTTACCGTTTTTTGCTGCAATTGCGGCCGCAGTTCCTGCAGCCTGCCCCATCGCCATTGCGGCGGGCATACATCTCATTCCGCCAACCGCTTGAGACTCACAGCAAATGGTCTTGCCCGCAACCAGAAGATTGGAGCAATTTTTGGGCAGCAAGCTTCTGTAAGGAATGTAATATCTGTTTGCAACCTCGACTTTGAAGTTGCCGCTTTCTTTTTCGCTTCTGCGGTGAACGTCCATTCCGTAACCGTAAACTGCAATTCGGTCATTGAACTTTGTGCCCTCAACAACGTCATTTACTGTTATTTTGTATTCGCCCTCAATGTGTCTGCACTCTCTGACCCCTAAAACCGAAGCAACGTTTGTGATCTCGGCTCTTTCAAAGCCGGGCGTTTTGTCCTTTAGCACCGAGTAGGCGTCAAGAACCTGCCGCCTTGCGCTTTTGTGTCCGTCGGTAAGACTTTTAGCGTTTGCTGCATCAACCGAAAAAACGTGATAGTGATTTACCTTGTATCTTTTGCTTGTCGGCATAAGATATGCCTTTACGGGATATTCGGGCCTTGCGGCATACTCGGCGTATTTCTCGGTGTCAACGCCGTCCACCTCAAACATAAGGGTGGCGGGCTGTGGAACACCGCTTTCCTCGCTTCCCTTGTAGGTGGGAACGTTAGCTCTTGCCGCAACCGCCGCTATGCCGCTGCAATCTATAAAGGTCTTTGCCGTGGCGCAGAGCATTCCCTCGGGAGCAGCCAGAATGACATATTTTATCTGCCCGTCCTCAAGCACGCAGTCGGCAAACTTGGTGTAGCAGAGAACCTCAACACCTGCCTCTGAAACCATGTCGTCAAGCACTATTTGGAGATAGAATGGGTTAAAAGGTGTCAGTTTGCGGTGGTATCTGCTGATAAAAGAGGTGTAAAGAGATGGGGCATCCACCTTTTCGGGAGCAATAACGGCAGAAAACTTTTCAAGTCGGCTGACAATTTCATCAAACAAGCCGCTGACTGTTTTTTCTTTTCCGTCGCGGTCGTAGTTTGTCATAAACGGCCCAACCAAACCGCTTGTTGCCATTCCGCCAAGCATACCCGTAGACTCAACAAGTAAGACTTTCATTCCCTGCCTTGCACTTGCAACCGCCGCACAAACACCCGAGGGGCCTCCTCCTATAACCACAATATCGTACTCGCCGTAAAGAGAAATATTTGTATTATAATTTACTTCCTTCATTTCGACCTCCGTTATTGACTATGCTATCTTGTTTATGCTATTATTATAAAAAATGAACGTTTTTGTGTCAATATATGACCTTGTTTATGATAAAGAAACAAAAATAAGCACATTTTTAAAACAGAGAGGAACAAAAATGCTCAAAAAAGAAAGACAGGACGGTATTTTAGAAATAATAAAAGAGCGCAGGTACTGCACGGTGAGACTTTTGGCACAGCGGCTGTTTGTTGCGCCCATTACCATAAGGCGTGACCTTGCAGATATGGAGCAGAAAGGCCTTGTTACAAGGTGTTACGGCGGGGCAACCATTCCCGACTACGAAAACCGTGAGATTCCGTTTGAGGTTAGGAATAAAAGTAACTTTTCCGTAAAGGAAGCTATTGCAAAAAAAGCCGCAAAGCTTATTTGCGATGGCGATGTTGTATTTCTGGATGCCTCATCAACCGTCAGCCATATAGTTGACTTCATTTCTCCCGAGCAAAATCTTACGGTCGTAACCAACAGCACCTTTGTTGCAGAGCGGCTTAAGGAAAAGCATATTCGCTGTTACTTAACGGGCGGAATGTCTGTGGAAAATTCTTATGCCCTGGTGGGAAGTATTGCCGAGCAGAGCCTTGAAAATTTCTATGCCAATATCTGCTTTTTCTCGGCGCAGGGAATAGACGATGACGGTGTTATTTCCGACCAGTCGGAAGCCGAAAGTTCGCTTAGACGTCTGATGATAAAAAACTCTAAAAAGCAGTACTTTGTTTTTGATAGCAGCAAGTTCGGCAAACGCTTTGGCTTTAAGCTTGCTACCGCAAAGGAGATCAGCGGTGTTGTGACCGACCTTGATGATAATGCATATTCTTTTTAAAATCGAGAGGTGAGCCTTATGAACAGAACAGTACCAACCGACAGGGTGGTTCAGAAGCTTGACGAATATCTTTCCAAAAATGATTACGCCGCGGCAAAAACGCATCTGCTTTATTGGCTCTCTGAGGCCGAAAGTGTAGGCGACGGACGAGCCGCCCTGCTTATAAACAACGAGCTTATGGGCCTTTGCCGAAAGCTCGGCGAGAAAAATGAGGCGCTTTCTTTTGCTAAGAGTGCCCTTGACCTTGTAGAAAAAATGAGTATTCAAAACAATATCGGCGCCGCAACAACTTATCTAAACAGCGCAACTGTTTATAAGGCATTTGGGATGGCAGATAGCGCGATCCCTCTCTTTGAAAAGGCGCAGATGATTTACGAGCAAAACCTCTTGCCCTCTGATGATAGACTCGGCGGGCTTTACAACAATATGGCACTGGCATTTGTTGACCTAAGGCGCTTTGAAGAGGCTGACAGCCTTTACAAAAAAGCAATTTCGGTTATGCAGAATAAACAGCCCGAGCAGGCGATAACCTATCTTAATATGGCGTCTGCCGCCGAGGCTCAGTTTGGTCTTGAGGGAGCGGAGCAGATGATTTCTGCGCTGGTGCAAAAGGCGATGGAGCTTCTCGATAACTGCAAAAATCAAACCGACGGTAATTATGCTTTCGTATGCGAAAAGTGCGCCACAGTCTTTGGATATTACGGCTATTTTGCATACGAAAACGAGCTGAAAGAGCGCTGTAGGAGGATCTATGAAGGGACTTGAGCTTTCAAGAAAATTTTATAACGAGCTTGGCGAGCCGATGCTCAGAGAGCAGTTTCCCGAACTTTTGCCGTTTGTAGCGGTAGGGCTTGTCGGTAGCGGCTCTGAGTGCTACGGCTATGATGATAAAATATCCCGCGACCACGATTTTGAGCCTGCTTTTTGTATATTTATTCCCGACGAGGATATCGTTGACAGCAAAACTGCCTTCGAGCTGGAGCGGGCGTATTCAAGGCTTCCCAAACAGTTTATGGGCTTTGAAAGAAGTCTTGTGAGTGCTGTTGGCGGCAGCAGGCACGGCGTTATCAGAATAGGTGATTTTTTCGAGGCCAAAACGGGCAGGCGCGACGGCGAACTTTCGCTCGTTGATTGGTTTTCGGTGCCGGAATATTCTCTCGCTGAGTCGGTAAACGGTGCCATTTTTGCCGACAATTACGGTGAGTTTACCAAGATAAGAGAAAAACTGCGATATTTCCCCGAGGACGTAAGGCTCAAAAAGCTTGCGGGCAGTCTGCTCTTAATGGGGCAGGCGGGGCAGTATAACTTTAAAAGGTGCCTTGCAAGAGGGGAGAATGCGGCGGCTCAGCTTGCCGTCTTTGAGTTTGTAAAGAGTGCCCTGGGTGCCGTCTTTCTGCTTAACAAAACCTATATGCCATACTATAAATGGAGCTTTCGCGCTCTTAGCGCCCTGCCGCGTCTGAGCGAGCTTTCAGCCGAGCTCGAACATCTCATTTCAAGCGGCAACAGCAAGGCAGAGGCGGACAACAAGATTGACGCGATAGAGCGTATCTGCGCCGAAGTTTCCGCCGAGCTCAAAGCGCAAGGCCTAACAAAACATACAAGCTCGGAAATGGAGGCACAGGCATACATAGTAAACGACGCTATCTCAGACGGCGAGATACGAAATATGCACATTCTTTCAGCGGTTTAACAAACAGCGGAGTGGAATTTTCCACTCCGCTGTTTTTAATAAAACTTAAACATTTCTCAAAAATTTCAAAAACATTGGCGGCTTATAATGCGCTTGTAATTTTAAGAAAGAGGTGACCGTTATGAATAAAAACGATCAGGAATTTCTCGTTCAGAAGATCCGCACACAGTACACAGAAAAGGAGCACACCGCTCTTGACGAGCTTAAAGCTCTTGACACAAAGGTAAAGCGCCCCGCCACTGTCTTTGCTTATATCTTCGGCAGCATCAGTGCTATTGTTATGGGAAGCGGAATGAGCCTTGTTATGACAGACATCGCAAAAACAGTCGGTATTGCCGAGCCTATGCTCTACGGCATTACCGTCGGCGTTATCGGTATGCTTATGGCAATAGTAAACTATCCTATTTATAAGAGCATTCTCACTTCGCGCCGCAAAAAATACGCAGATAAGATAATCGCTCTCAGCGATAAAATAATGGAAGAATAGGTGAGAAAAACAATGAGAGATTTTTTTAAGAAGGCATTTAACGATATGAAGGAGTCGGCAAAGGCTCAGCATGAGGTCGACAAGGCAAATTTTGAGGCTGTCAAGGCAGAATCCAAGGCGCAGTGGGAAGAAGCAAAGGCCATGGGAAATCCCGAAAAGCGCAAGGCTATGATGCAGGCAGAGCGTGACGAGCAGATCGCCGCTGCTAACGAGCGCATTGATGAGGCGAAAAACAAATAAATAGTTGGACGAAAACGAGGTGCAAAATGCACCTCGTTTTTTTAAAAACTTAAAAACAGAAACAAAACTTTAACATTTGGGTGTTATGATGTATAATAAAGTAGAAGTATTGCGCGGAGGTAAGGTATGTTTAAGATATTGGTTGTAGAAGACGACAGGGAGCTTAACAAGAGCGTTTGCTCCTTTTTGAATCATAGCGGATATGAGGCTATCGGCTGCCTTAATGCAAACGATGCCTACGATGCCCTTTATGAGAATATGTTTGATCTTATCGTGTCTGACATTATGATGCCCGAGGTTGACGGATTTGAGTTCGCGAGAAATGTTCGAGAGCTCAATGAGGATATTCCCATTCTCTTTATGACTGCTCGCGACGATATCGCTTCTAAGCAGAGAGGCTTCCGCATCGGCGTGGACGATTATATGGTAAAGCCTATCGACCTTGACGAGCTTTTCCTGCGAATCGGCGCTCTGCTTCGCCGCGCCAAAATTGCATCGAGCCGCAAAATCGAGATAGGCGGCTTTGTAATGGATGCCGACGAGCACACCGCATACCTCGGCGACGAGGAAATTGCCCTCACCAACCGCGAGTTCAGTATACTTTATAAGCTTCTCAGCTACCCCAAAAAGACCTTCACAAGAACGCAGCTTATGGACGAATTTTGGGATGCCGATACCGAAACCGCGCCCCGCGCCGTTGACGTCTATATGACAAAGCTTCGCCAGAAGCTTTCTGATTGCGAGGATTTTGAGATAAAAACTGTTCACGGACTCGGCTATAAGGCGGTGATAAAGTGAAGATAAAAAGTGTGCTTAAATGGCTTAATCAATATTTTGTCTTCTTTTTGATGGTTGCCTTTGTTATCACCTGCTGCACGATGCTGTTTGTATCAACGCTGAGAGATAGCCTAGGGATAACACTTACCGATGACAATATCAGCGCCGCCGCCAAGCTTACCTTTTGGAACGTGGCGCTACTCAGCCTTATATTTACGGCGGTTGATACCATCAGAAGAAAACTGACGGTAGAGCGCCCTGTAAAGCAGATCACAGATGCGGCAGAAAAAATTATAAAGGGGGACTTTTCGGTCCGCGTAAAGCCGCAGAGTAAATTCGGCGCAGACGATACCTTTAATCAAGTCATCGACTGCTTTAACAAAATGGCAGAGGAGCTTGGGGGCGTCGAAACCCTGCGCACTGATTTTATCGCTAATGTTTCTCACGAAATGAAGACCCCCCTCGCTGTTATGCAGAACTACGGCACGCTGTTGCAGGCCGATAACCTGCCCGAAGAAAAACGTATTGAATATGCTAAAGGCGTAACCGACGGCTCTCGCCGTCTGGCTGAGATGATGACAAATATCTTAAAGCTCAACCGCCTTGAAAATCAGCAGATATATCCTAAAACTGCCGAATTTGACCTCGGCGAACAGCTTTGCGAGTGCCTTTTGCAGTTTGAAAATGTCTGGGAAAAGGCGGGAATTGAAATTGAAACCGACATTGCCGAGGACGTTAAGGTAAAAGCCGACGCAGAGCTTCTGAGTCTTGTTTGGAACAACCTTTTTTCCAACGCCTTTAAGTTTACCGAAAGCGGTGGAACAGTAAGCGTCAGCCTAACCGCTACCGCCCACCACGCTATAGTAAAGGTGAAGGATACGGGATGCGGAATGACGCGCGAAGTCGGCGCACATATCTTTGAAAAATTCTATCAAGGTGACACCTCTCATTCGGCTGGGGGCAACGGACTTGGGCTCGCGCTTGTAAAGCGCGTGGTTGATATTATGCACGGCGAGATAGGCGTTGAGAGCGCCGTCGGCGTCGGCACGACCTTTACCGTAAGAATACGGAGGGCATAATATGAACTGGAAAAAACTGGGAAAAGCTCTGCTGTTTCCGCATATAGCAATAATGATTATTTTAATTCCAATAGCCACCGTGTTTCTCGTGTACTCGATGGTGTTTTTAGGAACAGAGTCGGTAGCTGCCATTATTTCTTACGTGCTTGCTGCCTATACATTGACAGTCTGGTGCTTTAAAATCCCGTATTTGATTCGATTTTTCAAAGGCTTTAAAGACCAAAACAAATATGCACAGCGCTGGCTGAGCGACGCGCGCCTGCGGGTAAAGGTGTCGCTTTACGGCTCGCTTGTCTGGAACACCGCTTACGCCGTCTTTCAGTTGGGGCTCGGCTTCTGGCACCACACCTTCTGGTATTATTCCTTGGCTGGTTATTATATCGCCCTTGCGGTTATGCGGTTTTTCCTGCTTCGCCACACCCGCCGCCATAACGCAGGCGAAAAAATGGAGCAGGAGCTAAAAAAATACCGCACTTGCGGCTGGGTGTTTCTGTTTATGAATCTGACCTTGTCGATGATGGTGTTTTTTATGGTGTATTGGAACAGGACCTTTGTTCACCATGAGATCACAACCATCGCAATGGCGGCATACACCTTTACCGCCTTTACTATGGCGATCATCAATATGGTGAAATACCGTAAATATAACAGTCCCGTCTACTCGGCATCAAAGGCTATCAGCCTTGCTGCCGCCTGCGTTTCAATGCTGACCTTGGAAGCCACAATGCTGACCACCTTCGGCGGCAGTACAGATGCTGTAACCCGCAAGATATTCCTTGGCGCCACGGGCGGCGCCGTGTCTGCATTTATTATTGTAATGGCAGTTTATATGATAGTGCAAAGCAGCAAAAAACTAAAAGCATTAAAATAGTGAGGAAGAACAATGGAAAATAAAGAAACATTTAAGCTTACCTACTCCGCCAAGGAGCAGGATGAAATCAAGGCAATCAGAAAGAAGTATGCCGCCCCCGAACAAACCGAGGACAAGATGGCGCAGCTTCGCCGCTTGGATGCGGGCGTCACACAAAAAGCCACGGCGGTGTCGCTTGTATTCGGCATTATTGGCGCCTTGCTTTTGGGAACCGGTATGAGCCTTACCATGACCGAGTTTTCAAAAATACTCGGCGACTTTGAGAAAATAGCTATGCTTATCGGAATTATTATCGGCGTTGTCGGCATTGTCCTCGTCAGCCTCGCCTATCCGCTTTACAACCGCGTTGTAAAAAAGGAACGCCAAAAGATCGCCCCCGAGATCCTCCGCCTCACCGACGAGCTAATGAGATAGCATATTGATTTTGAAAATCTATGTAGGGGCGAACATTGTTCGCCCGCGGGTCATTCACAAATGACATATATCAAATGTAATAAGAAGATTTACACACAAAAAAGCGGGGCGAATTTCGCCCCGCTTGTGTTTTTGGCTTCAAAACAAAATTACGTCCTTAGCCTTTTTCGTCGATATTTACTTTTTTACCAAGGTAAACAAACAATAAGGAGATTGCCAAACCAATAACGAGCATAATTACTCCCGCTAGATTCGAGCCTGTTTCTGGCAGGGTGAAGAAAATTCCGCAAACCGAGCCTATCAGAAAGCCCATAACCATAAAATGCGCCATACCATTAAATTTTGCAAAAACAAATTTAATCAGTTTAGAAGATAATACCATGGAAAGCACGAATGCCACGCCTACAACTGCTATTGTTACTATGTCGAGAGCTTTAGCCGCGGCAATAAGATAGTCGTAAACACCCATAACAATTAGTATAAGAGAAACACTCATACCGGGTATAAGACTTGCGAATCCCGCCAAGGCTCCGCTTAAAGCGATGTATATAAGACTAGCATTTTCTTGGGTGACTTGGGTTTCACCAACGCCTTCGCCCATTATTCCAACAATAAGGGCCACGGTAAATGCTGCAATAGTGCCCAAGATGTAATACCACCTAAACTTACTTTTTCTGGCTTCTTTATAAACCATAGGCAGATTTCCTACTATAAGTCCGATAAAAAGCATAAATACCGCTTTTTCATAGGTTTCAAAAAGATAGCTGAACACCAGTATAAATAAGATTAGACTTATTAGGGCACCTATTCCTAAAGGCAAGAGAAACTTAAAGTTCTTTTTAAAGTTTTTAAAGGGGTTTGAAGCTATGTCGAGGAGCTTATCGTATATGCCCATTATAATAGCCATTATACTTCCGCTTATTCCGGGTGCAAACACGCTTACTCCCAGACAAAAGCCACAAAGAATACGATACAAAAACGACTTCATAATACACCTCAAATTATATGTTAACTACAATTATATCAAATATTAACCAAAACTTCAAGTATAAGCGGCGCAAAACCTGCCAATCACAAATAAAAACAACGTAACTTGAAAGTTTTGCTGTAGGGGCGATTCACGAATCGCCCGCGGATCATTCGTGAATGATCCCTACAAATATAATAAGGAGATTGATTTATATATGAAAGCAACAGGGGAGCGAGGCGAGCGTCGCCTGTGGCGGAAGAAGCGAGCCGAGTGAGTGGCAGCGGTCAATAAAATCGAGGAAAAGCGTAAGCCCGACGATTTTATCGGGCACCGCAATAGGAATTGTGAGAAGAATCGAGACTTGTGTCATTATAACACAAAAGTGCGATAACCCCTTATAAATACTGGGTTCCGAGAGATTTTCAAGCAAAAATTTTTAACAAAAAAACAGCATATTTTGACCTATACATAACAAAAGCGAGGTGAATTACACCTCGCTTTTAAGATTATTGCCTATTATATAATTCAAAATATTTTCCTTTTTTACCCATTAATTCTTGATGAGTGCCTATTTCAACAATTTGTCCCTTATCCATAACAACTATCTTATCACAGTTTTTGATTGTGCTAAGACGATGAGCGATAATTATACAAGTCATATCTTTGCTCAAATTAAATATCGTATCTTTTACGGCACATTCTGTAATGGTGTCAAGATTGCTTGTTGCTTCGTCGAAAATTATTAGATTTGGCTTTCGCAACAAAGCTCTTGCTATTGCCAATCGCTGTCTTTGGCCGCCGGATAAGTTCTTTCCGTTTTCATCAAGATAAGTATCATACCTAAACGGCAACTCACAAATAAAAGAATCGGCGTTTGCTTGCTTGCAGGCTTCTGCAATTTCTTCATCTGTTGCGGATGGATTTCCTAACATTAAATTGTTTTTTACAGTATCAGAAAACAAAAAAGTGTTCTGGTCTATATAAGAAATATCTTTTCTGATGTTTTTTAACGGAATATCAGGCAAATTTTTGCCGTCAATTAATATTTTACCTTTTTCTGCTTTGTAAAATCTCAATAGAAGTTTTACAAGTGTTGTTTTTCCGCAACCGCTTTCACCTACTATGGCAACCTTTTGACCTTTTTCAATATTCAAAGAAATGTTTTTGAGTACTAATTCGTGATTTCCATATCGAAAATCTACATTAAGAAATTCTATTTTATTCCACGAAAGGTCAGTTTGAAAATTCTCAATAGAATATTCTGTTGGAATATCTAAAATATCATTTAGTCTTTCTGCCGCTATAAATGCTGATTGTATCGTAGGCTGTAGGCTTATAAGATTTTTAATAGGTTCGGTAAAGTATTCCAGCAGAGCATAAAAAGTAATAAGTGAGCCAATGGTCACGGCATTTGCAAGCACCATACCAAAGCCGACCCAAAGAATAATTACAATTCCTACAAGCTCAATTAAGTCGCAAATGCTGTCTTGCGAAATAGAAATAATGTTATCTTTAAATACGGAAGAGATAAGTTTTTGAAATTTGCAACTATTTTTGCTTTTTGCAGAGGCTTCTGCTTGATGTGATTTTACTGTTTCGATTCCATCAATAGATTCCTTTAAATATGATTGTACCCTTGCATTGTTTTCCATCACTTCGCGATTAATATTTTCAAGTGGTTTTCTATAACACAAAACCACGACTGCATAAAGTAATATAACTATCAGCGAAATATAAAAAAGTATTGCATTTTCCATAAATAGAATAACACCGCAACCGATTACCATTACGGAGTCTAAAAGTAGGGTGAGTGTTGCTCCCGAAATAGCATCTCGTACTGCCGAAGCATCGGAAAAACGCGAAAGATATTCACCGGTACTGCGCGTATTAACTACAGACATCGGTAAATCAATTATGTGGTCGTAATAAGGAAGTAAAAGGCGCATATCTATTTTTTTGGATACAATAGATATTAAGTATCCGCGCAAAAACTGTATAGAGGCTTGTAATATGTATAGTCCTATCAAACAAATAAAAAATAAATTAAAATTGGAAGCATTATTTGTAATGAAGTTAACAGCCTTGTCTAAAAAGCTTTGCGATTCACCAATGTCTTCTTGCGTGGTGTGTTCATGCTCTTCTTCGCAATTGTCTTCACATACTATGGTTTCGTTAACGGTATAAAAATCGTCAATGATAATTTCGAAAACAAATGCGCCGACAATACCAATAATAGATATTATCAAAGACAATAAAATAATGGATGTAAGTTTTATGTATTGACCTTTAAGCAAGGAAAAGAATTTACGAAAACCACCCTTTTCGTAATTTCCTTTTTTAAAAGATTCTGTTTTTTCAAATGTTACAATATATCCGTTCCAAAGCTGTGAAAATTGTTCAATTGTGTATTTGACCTTCCCTTTTGCAGGATCGGCTATTATAAATTTGTTGTTTTTTATACTCAATACAACCACAAAGTGTTGCATATAGTCTTCGTTGATAATATGAGCGATAAAAGGAAATTTGATTTCCGCATTTTGTATACCGTCTAATAATTCTTCGGTGTCGCCTAATAAAGCTTCTGCTTTAAATCCGATTTTTTTGGCAGCATCACAAAGACCGTAAAGGTTTGCACCATTCTGGTCTGTTTTTGTAAGTTCTCTGTATTTAGAAATAGGGTGTTTTAATCCATAATGCGATGCGATCATTGAAAGACAAGCCGCCCCACAATCTCGTTCATCATGTTGCTTAACTAGTTTCATGTTGTTTTCCTTCTAAAATCTTGTGTGGCAGACTACTCCTACCACACAAGAGTGGATGTTAATTTAGTGGTAAACTCTTCCGTTGCCGTAGTGTTGACGGCGCATAGTGTTACGAGCCTGGTTAAGCACAGAGTTCCAACCTCGGAAAATTACTGCCCAACCCCATTTTACGTTTTTGCCTTTACCGCAAACAGGACAATAAACCCATTTGCCGCCTTCGACAGTACGCATTTCCATGGCGTTAACTTTTTTCATTCGTTTCACCTCCTTCGTAGCAGTTCCGTTATACATGCAAAATGGAATAGTCATATTGCAAGCGCCTACAGGAACTATTCTTCCTATAAATATACATTATAACCTCTTATTTGTCAATAGAAATGGGAAGTATAATTCCTATATAGAGTAATATGGAGGGAAGAAAAATGCTTATTTCAAACTTGTGTGAAATTGGTAATAAACTTTATAAAACAAGAAAAAACAAGGGATTGACACAAGCAGAAGTTGCTGAAAAAGCCGAGCTGTCTGACCGCACCTATGCTGATATAGAACGTGGTAGTACAAATATGCGACTTGAAACATTGCTCAAAATATGTAATGCGCTTAATATCACACCAAATGATATTTTAGTAATCGACAACAATATCGAAATAACAGAGCAAGATATTGCTGAAACAATTAAAAATTGTTCAAACAATGAAAAAGAAACCGCATTAAAACTCTTGAGCGTTTATGTTGATTCTTTGAAATAATAAAAGTATAAATCTCCTTGTTTTACAGATAATAGTATCACAATTTGAAAATTTATGTAGGGGCGATTCACGAATCGCCCGCGGGTCATTCGTGAATGACCCCTACAAAATGTAAATAAGGAGGGATTTATATATGAAAGCAACAGGGGAGCGAGGCGAGCGCCGCCTGTGGCGGAAGAAGCGAGCCGAGTGAGTGGCAGCGGTCGATAAAATCGAGGAAAAGCGCAAGCCCGACGATTTTATCGGGCACCGCAACAGGAATTGTTCGTGGAATTGAGGAATGCGTTATAATATGGCAAACCGCCTAAAACCCGCATAAACACTAGGGGTTTCGCTGATTTTTGTCCATCTCAATTTGCACAAAATTCAGTAAAAATCGGTTTTTTAATCAAAAAGCGAGGTGTAGCTTACATATTATGATGCCGGATGAGCAATATGTTCATCCGGCTTTGTTATAAATAAATGATAAGATCACGGGAACAATATTTTTACTTGCCTTTAAAGTGCTTAAAAGGATCAAGATGTGAAAATATAAGTCAAGTTACCATCCGTATTTATCGATGCGATTTTATTCACTATCGAAAATATCGATGGTAACATTCGAAAACATTTATGTTGCTAATGGTTGACAACTCCACATCGAAGGAGTAAAATATAACAAAATTTAATATTGCAAAGGCTATGACGAAGAATGGTCACGGAGAAGAACAGCACAGAGAGCTGATGGTTGGTGCGAATCAGCGTGTTAGATATCCTTGTCCTCTCGCTTCCGAGCCGGGAACCTGAAGCAAATGTGTGTAGGGAACCCCGTGTATGCTACGTCAGTGCATAGAGGTTGTTGGACTTCGATTAAAATAAAGGCGTCGATGAAGACGGAACCTACAACGAATTTCCCAGAGAACCGGGGATGGTGCGATCCCGGTAAAGAACTGTAGACTTCCCATCCCTTCTGAGCCGGAAGCCCCAAAGGTATAAACACCCAGTAGGCGTTTCCCGTGTATGCTACGTTAGTGCATAGAAGTTGTTAGACTTCGAAGAGGTGGCGGATCATATATCCGCAATTTGAGTGGTACCGCGAGTGCTAAATTTAGATTTACACCCGTCTCAAAGCAATCAAAAGCTTTGAGGCGGGTTTTTGTTTTGCCTTAAAGCTGAAACCAAACGCATAAACTTAAAATGAGAAAGGCGGAATGAAAATGTTAACTCTCGACAAAGTATTCAATGCACAGACGGTGCTCAAAAACATTATTCGTGAAACTAATGTTGTAAGGGCATACGGTATTGCTCCCGACTGCCAGCTTTTCCTAAAGCCTGAAAACCTACAAATTACGGGTTCCTTTAAGGTGAGAGGTTCTGCATATAAAATCGCAATGCTCTCCGAAGAAGAAAAGAAAAAAGGCGTTATCGCTTGCTCGGCGGGTAATCACGCACAGGGCGTGGCACTTGCTGCAACCAAGAACGGAATCAAATCTTTGATTTGTTTGCCTGATACGGCTCCCATCTCAAAAGTAGAAGCAACCAAAGGATTTGGCGCAGAGGTTTGTTTGGTAGAAGGTTGCTATGACGATGCCTACCAAAAGGCGTTAGAGCTTCGTGACAGCGAAGGCTACACCTTCGTTCATCCCTTTGATGATGAAAACGTTATCGCAGGTCAAGGTACTATTGCTCTTGAAATTCTTAATGACCTTGATAATATCGATGCCATTGTAGTCCCCATCGGTGGCGGCGGATTGATTTCCGGCATCGCCTATACTGCAAAGCAAATTAGACCTTCCGTTAAAGTTTATGGTGTGCAAGTCGCAGGCGCACCGAGCATGTATAACTCGGTGAAGGACGGAGAAATTGAATGTCTTTCTTCCGTTTCCACCATTGCAGACGGTATTGCAGTAAAGCAACCCGGAGAAAACACTTTCCGCTATGTCAGCGAATATGTAGATGAAATTGCTCTTGTCACCGATGACGAGGTTGCAAGTGCCATTCTTGCTCTTATTGAAAAGCAAAAGATGATTGCAGAAGGCGCAGGTGCAACTGCTGTTGCTGCTGTGATGGCAGGCAAATTTGATCTGAAAGGCAAACGAGTGGTTGCTGTTGTTTCCGGTGGTAATATCGATGTTACAAGCCTATCCCGTGTCATTGATCGTGGATTGCTCAATTCGGGCAGATCTTCGAGTTTGCTAATTGAACTGATCGACAAGCCCGGACAGCTCAAAGAAATTTCCTGTATCATCGCTGATTGCGGCGGTAACGTAACCGGTGTTCACTACGAAAAAGGCAACACCGAGAGCGTCAACGGATGTTTCCTACGCATTGAAATGGAAACGAGAGATTTTGAACACGTAAACCTCATCACAAAAACATTACGTGATGAAGGATTCAAATTAGTGTAATTTTGAAAGGAGTTAAAGTTATGAGCAGTAAAGTTCAAACAAACAAAGCACCGGCGGCAATCGGCCCTTACTCGCAAGGCATAGCCCTTGGTAATCTCATATTTACCTCCGGTCAAATTCCGCTAAATCCCGAAACAGGAGTTTTGGAGGGCGAAAACATTACCGAGCAGACACATAGAGTCTGCAAAAACCTACAAGCTGTTTTAGAAGCCGCAGGCAGTTCTCTACAGAGTGCCGTTAAAACTGTATGTTTCCTTGCAAATATGGCAGATTTCGCCGCATTTAACGAAGTGTATGCGCAGTATTTTACCGAGAAACCCGCAAGAAGTTGTGTGGCGGTGAAAGATCTTCCCAAAGGCGCTTTGGTCGAGGTGGAAGTAGTTGCAGAAAAGGAGTAACGAACTATGATGGATTCAAGTAAATATCGAGTGGGATATTTCCCGGTCGATAAAAAATATAACAAATGGGTAGAAAAAGACCACGTAGAAAAGCCGCCTGTATGGTGTAGCGTGGATATGCGTGACGGTAACCAAAGTCTTGTCATTCCGATGAGCCTTGAAGAAAAGCTCGAATACTATAAGGTTTTGCTCGAGGTTGGCTTTAAGGAAATTGAAGTAGGTTTTCCCGCCGCAAGCGAAACGGAATATGAGTTCCTTCGCACCCTCATTGATAACAATATGATTCCGAATGATGTAACCGTTCAGGTTCTCACTCAATGCCGTGAACATATTATCCGTAAGACCTTCGATGCCTGCAAAGGCGCACCGAGCGCTATTATTCACTTCTATAATTCGGTGAGCGTGGCTCAGCGTGAACAGGTGTTTAAGAAAAGCAAGGAAGAAATCAAGCAGATTGCGGTTGACGGCGCAAAGCTCGTCAAGAAGTTAGCAAGCGAATATGAAGGCAATTTCCGCTTTGAATATTCTCCCGAATCCTTTACGGGAACGGAACCTGAATATGCTCTTGAAGTTTGCAATGCGGTGCTTGATATATTAGAGCCGAGTGCAGACAACAACGTTATTATCAATCTGCCTGTAACGGTGGAAATGAGTTTGCCGCACGTGTACGCTTCACAGGTAGAATTCATGAGCGAAAATCTTAAATACCGTGAGTTTGTAACTTTGTCGCTTCACCCTCACAACGATAGAGGCACAGGCGTTGCCGATACAGAATTGGCACTCTTGGCAGGTGCCGATCGTGTGGAAGGTACATTGTTTGGCAACGGTGAACGCACCGGTAACGTGGATATCATCACTCTTGCGATGAATATGTATTCTCACGGCGTTGACCCGAAGCTTGATCTTTCTAATATGAACTACTTGGTTGAGAAATTTGAGCGCTGCACCCGTATGCACGTGTATGAGCGAGCACCCTATGCAGGCGCACTTGTGTTTGCCGCCTTCTCCGGCTCTCATCAGGATGCTATTGCAAAGGGTATGAAATATAGAACAAAGAATAAGCTCCACGAATGGAGCGTTCCGTATATCCCTATTGATCCCAAAGACATTGGTCGTACATACGATGCAGACGTTATCCGTGTGAATTCTCAGTCGGGCAAGGGCGGTATCGGATATCTGCTGGAACAGACCTTCGGTTATAATCTGCCGCCGAAAATGCGTGAGCATTTCAGTTATATGTGCAAGAGCGTTTCCGACCACGAGCATAAGGAACTCAAGCCCGATGAGGTGCTGGATATCTTTACTGCTAATTACTTAAATCTTAACAGCGGTATTGAAGTGACCGACTTTGACTTTGTGCGTGAAAACGATGCGGTAAAAATCAATATTACCTTCAAGCGTGACGGCGAAGAAACTGAGATGGAAGCCGAAGGCAACGGTACGCTTAGTGCCGTCAATAATGCGCTTTGCGAATTTACCGGCGAAGAATACACCTTGCAGGTGTTTACTCAACACAGTATGCAGGGCGACGGCTCTCACAGTGTTGCCGCCTCGTATATCGGTCTTGAACGTAATGACGGCAAAATGTATTGGGGCGCAGGCACCGATACCGACGTGATACGTGCTAGCACAAACGCACTGCTCAGTGCTTTCCATAATATGACCAAAGGAGATGCAAAGTAATGGGAATGACCATGACTCAAAAAATCCTTGCCGCCCATGCAGGACTTGACAAGGTTGTTGCCGGTCAGCTTATCAGTGCAAAGCTGGATATTGTACTCGGCAACGATATTACAACACCCGTTGCGGTGAACGAGTTTAAGAAAGCGGGATTTGATTCCGTGTTTGATAAAGACAGAGTGGCCATCGTGCTTGACCACTTTGTTCCTAACAAAGACATTAAGGCTGCCGAGCAGTCCAAGACCTGCCGTGAATTTGCCTGTGCCCATTGCGTGAGTCACTTTTACGATGTCGGAAAAATGGGCATTGAACACGCTTTACTTCCCGAACAGGGTGTTGTAACTGCAGGCGATTGCATCATCGGCGCAGACAGCCACACCTGTACCTATGGTGCGGTCGGTGCATTCTCCACCGGTGTCGGCTCAACCGACATGGCGGCAGGTATGGCAACTGGTATGGCTTGGTTCAAGGTGCCGTCCGCCATTAAATTCAATTTAACCGGAAAGATTCCTTCAAATTGCAGCGGTAAGGACGTTATTCTCACCATTATCGGTATGATCGGTGTTGACGGTGCTCTCTACAAGAGTATGGAGTTTGTAGGTGACGGTGCTCACGGTCTTTCGATGGATGACCGCCTTTGCATTTGCAATATGGCAATCGAAGCAGGGGCTAAAAACGGTATTTTCCCCGTTGACGATGTTACGATGGAATACTTAAACGGCAGAAGCGAAAGACCGCCTGTGGTTTATGAAGCAGATGCCGACGCGGAGTATGAAAAGGTTATTGACATTGACCTTTCTGCCATTGTTCCCACCGTTGCTTGCCCGCATCTTCCCGAAAACACCCATCCTGCAAGCGAGCTTCACGATATCAAGGTTGACCAAGTGGTTATCGGTTCTTGCACCAACGGCAGAATGGAAGATATGGAAGCGGCTTACAGCATTTTGAAAGATAAAAAGGTTGCTGACGGTGTTCGAGTAATAATTATCCCCGGCACGATGCAGATCTACCGTGAATGTGTTGAGCGCGGTTACGTTACTGCCATTATTGATGCAGGTGCCATTGTTTCTACCCCGACCTGCGGCCCTTGCCTTGGCGGCTACATGGGTATCCTTGCCGCAGGCGAAAAATGTATTGCCACCACCAACCGTAACTTT
>JAFTYW010000050.1 GCA_017461245.1 Oscillospiraceae bacterium | reverse complement strand
GGCAGGAATTTTATTTTACCATATCCCTACCGTTTTGTCAACAGCTTTTTTCATCTTTTTTCAAAGTTTTTTCGCTATCGACTTACCGCTTCCCGCGGACAGCTTTCTTATTATACCCTTAACAAAGGGGTTTGTCAACACATTTTTTAAACTTTTTTTGTATTTTTTTCAGTTTGTTGGATTTTATCACATTCGACAATTGTCGCTTGAATGTTTTGTGCAAATTGCTAACCCATATGCCAAAAAAGAGAGGCCCTGTCGGGCCTCTCTTTCAAAACCGTTTATCAGATGCCGTAAACCAGCCAGATGTATATGTAGGCAGGAACGATTGCAGCGAGGGTAAAAGGAATTCCGATCTTAAAGAAGTCCTTATTTTTAACCTCGTAGCCTGCTTTTCTCAAAATGCCGATACCCGTGATGTTGGCCGATGCGCCGATGGGCGTGCAGTTGCCGCCGAGAGTCGCTCCCGAGAGCAGACCGAAATAAAGCGGGGTGAGCGCAGCGGGATCAACGCCGAGAACCGTTGCCATACTGCCGATAACAGGAAGCATAGTTGCAACGTAAGGAATGTTATCAATAAAGGCGGAGATGACAACAGACGCCCAAACGATAACTGTATAGAGCAGGAACATATTGCCGCCCTCGCCGCCGATACTTGCGAGCAAGCCTGCAGCTGCATCAATAACCTTCTGCTCCTTGAGGCCGCCTATCATAAGGAAAAGGCCGACAAGAATGCCGATAGTCTGAAAATCTATTTCTTTAAGAGGCGCAATGGCTGCAGAGAGCTTCTTTTTCTTGATGACGGTATAAACAAGTCCGACAACAAGAAGCGCACAGCAGATATAGCCGTTAGTCTCGTCGGGCTTATTCTCAATAAACGAAGCCGCGATAAGTAAGCCGAGAACTGCAAGGAGCATAAAAGTCGGCACATAATCGGTAACCTTTGTTCTGCTCTCAGCTTTGGGGATGCCTCCCTTTTCCTTTCTGAACAAGAAAAGGAGAATAATAGCCGAGAGGACCGCGCCGAGCTCAACTGCAAAGAAGATACTGGGCTTGTTCTGATACCAGAAGAATCCAAGGAAACTCAAATTCATTTCCGAGCCGAGCATTATCGCCGTGGTGTCGCCGATAAGGGTGGCCGCACCCTGCAGGTTCGAGGAAACGGCAATAGCAATAATAAAAGGAACGGGGTTGGTTTTGAGCTTTTTACAGATCTCAAGAGCAACGGGAGCGACCATAAGAACGGTCGCAACGTTGTCAACAAAGGCAGAGATAACTCCCGCAAAGAGCGAAAGCGAAACCGCCGCCCACTGAACGTTAGGAACCTTTTCCATAATAAGATCGGCCAGCAGAGCAGGCATTTTGCTCTCGACAAACAGCGCAACAAGACCCATTGTTCCCGCAATCATCAGAATAACGTTAAAGTCTATTTCGCCGAGAATATTTTCAAGCGGGAGCATACCGCTTATAATAAAAATAAGTCCCGAGCCAAGCGCAATAAAATGGCGCCACTTGCTGAATATTAGCATAAGCACGTATGTAACCGCAAAGAGAATTATAGCAGGTACCATAATAGCAAGACCCTTTCATATTAAATTTAAGTTGGAGGGCGCAGCGCCCTCCGCCGTTTTTTATTCCTTAATTAAAGAGAAGACCTTTTCAGCAGCGCCATCGAGCCAATCGCCCTCGAAAAGCTCAACCATACCTGCATCGCAGGCAGACGCAAGTTTGGGATTGATGGGAAGCTTGGCAAGAACCTCTGTTCCCGTCTCTTTGGCAGTTTCGTCAATGTGGCTTTCACCAAAGACGCTAATCTTCTTTTTACAATCGGGACACTCGAGGTAGCTCATATTTTCAACAAGGCCGAGAACGGGAATGTTCATAAGCTTTGCCATATTGAGAGCCTTTTTGACTATCATCGAAACAAGTTCCTGCGGAGATGCAACAACGATAATTCCGTCAACGGGAATGGACTGGAAAACGGTGAGAGGCACATCACCAGTTCCCGGAGGCATATCTACAAACATAAAGTCAACGTCGTTCCAGACAACGTCGGTCCAGAACTGCTTGACTGTTCCCGCAATAACAGGGCCTCTCCAGACAACAGGGTCGGTCTCGTTTTTGACAAGCAGGTTAAGTGACATAATTTCAATACCCGTCTTACTCTGTACGGGGAAAATTCCGAGCTCGCTGCCCTGAGCCTTTTCCTTAATGCCGAACATTTTGGGGATAGAGGGACCTGTAATATCAGCATCGAGAACAGCGGTTTTGTATCCCGCTCTCTGCGAGAGAACAGCCATAAGACCTGTAACGAGAGATTTACCTACGCCGCCCTTGCCGCTGACAATTCCTATTACCTTTTTTATATTACTAAGCTTGTTGGGCGCTTCGAGAAGGCTCTCGGCCTTTCTATCACCGCAGCTTTTACCGCAGGTTTCGCAGTTGTGTGTGCATTCGCTCATTTTTAAATTTCCTCCTATTTATATATGAAGCTCAAACATATTTATTATAGTATTTTAAAAATGGAATGTCAATATTCCGCCTGCCTCAGAAACGCAAATCCTTCAATAATATATTATAGCGGAAATCTATATATTGTTTTATTATGTTTTAATGCATATTCGAGAGCGACTTTTGTTCCGCTTTTTCTTGTTGTCGGCAAATTTCTTTCTTCATAATACACTATACAAAAATGACTGTTGTCTATCATTTCGTAATTTCTTTTTACATACACGGATTTCGTGGCGCCGAGCAATTTCTCGGGATAATATGTGTATTCGTAATTTTTAAGTAAGTATTCTTTATAATCATCGCTTATAAAAGGATACTCTGCCCGTACATAGACTCGTTTTATGTGCGGGTATTTTTCTTTTATTTTTGTTACGAGCTCGTAGCAAAGATCATTAAATCTACTCTTACTGCCAAACATAAAGGTGTCTACCCTTTCCTCGACAATAAGTTTTTCAATAATTTCGCATAGTTGTTCTTTTAATTCCTCGGTTTCGTCAATAGTTCTATGACCGAAAAAGCAACAAGTTTTCTCACTCATAATAAATCACCGCCGTCATAAGTTTACCATATATGGTCTAAAAAGTCCATATATGGTCGTTATTGACTTCCTAAAAAGTATAAACTAAATATAGAAACTTTTAGGAGTGTTACTATGGATACAAGAAAAGCCGTAGCAAATAGATTATTGCAACTATGCGAGGAAAACAGACTGTCAGTAAATGCCCTTGCAAGACTATCAGCCGTTCCACCTTCAACTTTAAAAAATGTAATTAACGGCGGTAGCAAAAATGCAGGTATTGTCACAATTAAGAAATTGTGCGACGGATTAGAGATCTCGCTCCGCGAGTTCTTTGATGATGATATTTTTGATGATATAGAGCAAGAAATTAAATAATGTTTATAGATGAAAAACCCCCACCTATGTTTAGGTGGGGATTTTTTATTCATTACGGGCGATTCGTGAATCGCCCCTACAGAAAAATCCGCCCGAGGAAACTCAGGCGGATAATTTTTGTTTTAAGCGGATAGCTTATTTGCTTTCCTTGATAGCAGCCTGTGCTGCTGACAGCAAAAGTGGAAGATTATCGGCCTCGTTCTTCATAAACGTCTTTAGTTAATACAAACTCACAAGCAGAATCTCGTCCATCACAGTCTATTACTAAACAATCCTTATATAAAACCAAGTTACATTTTTTACATATTAACTCAAGCAAGTCAAGGACGCCTTTGTAATGTTTTTCTATATAGTCTTTAGTAAATTGTAAAGCAAGTGTATCCTTTGATGTTCCCATAGGGATTTTGTTTTCCGTAGTAATGTAATGCCCCTCTGTAATCATATTGCTTTTGAAATGAGTAATATCGTTTCTCAATCTTATCATAGAACGCAAATAACTATACGAATTATCGCTTTTGATTTCGGATAAGTCTACATGAAACATCGTACATATTAATTGCAATTTCACATCGTGGGATGTCTTAAAAATTTCATTTTCTTCGCAACCCAATCTTCTGCCGATTATTGTATTTAATGTTGTTTCATACAGGTTAACTATAAACGTCGCTGCTATGCAGCCGTGATATAAATTATAAATAAATTTTTCATCATCCACTTCTCCGACAGCATCATCAAATACATTAACAATATCATTTGTCATTTTATTTATTTCATCCTCAATGATTGATAAAGCTAATTTTTCAAAATTTAAAAAGATTCCAAAAGCCACTATTTTCACCTCGTATATATTTTAGTGTATTAATTATACCATATTTTTATTTGATTTTCAATGTAACACAAAAATCCGCCCGATTTCTCGGGCGGTATGCATACACTCTGTAGGGTGGGGGCTTGCTCCCACCGCTAAATTTGTTCATTTTCACAACAGCAGGAGTAAACCCCCTGCCCTACGCAAGAATCCCTCTGCCGAGAAATCGGCAGAGGGACTGATTTTGTTTGTTGCGGGACGATGTGGACATCGTCCCCTACAAAATCTAATTATTTAGATTCTTTGATTGCGGCCTGAGCGGCAGCGAGGCGTGCGATGGGCACACGGAAGGGCGAGCAGGATACATAGTCGAGGCCGATCTTGTGGCAGAACTCGACGGAAACGGGGTCACCGCCGTGCTCACCGCAGATACCGCAGTGAAGAGCGGGACGGGTCTTCTTGCCCATTTCAACAGCCATATCCATAAGCTTACCAACACCGGTCTGGTCGAGCTTTGCAAAGGGATCGTTCTCGTAGATCTTGGTGTCATAGTAAGCGGTAAGGAACTTACCAGCATCGTCACGGCTGAAGCCGAAGGTCATCTGAGTAAGGTCGTTAGTACCGAAGCAGAAGAACTCAGCTTCCTTAGCGATCTCGTCAGCAGTAAGGCAAGCTCTGGGGATCTCCATCATGGTACCAACCTCGTACTTAAGCTCCACGCCGGCTTTAGCGATCTCAGCGTCAGCAGTTGCAACAACAACATCCTTAACGAACTTAAGCTCTTTAACCTCACCGGTAAGAGGAATCATGATCTCGGGAACGAGGTTCCAATCGGGGTGATTCTTCTTAACATTGATTGCTGCGCGGATAACAGCAGCAGTCTGCATCTTAGCGATCTCAGGATAGGTTACAGCGAGGCGGCAGCCACGGTGACCCATCATGGGGTTAAATTCGTGGAGCGAAGAGATGATGTTCTTGATATCAGCAACGGTCTTACCCTGTGCCTTTGCAAGAGCCTCAATGTCAGCCTCTTCGGTGGGAACGAATTCGTGAAGCGGGGGATCGAGGAAACGGATGCAAACGGGGTTGCCCTCGAGTGCCTCATAAAGTTTCTCAAAGTCGCCCTGCTGATAGGGGAGGATCTTCTCAAGAGCAGCTTCTCTCTCAGCAACAGTGTCAGCGCAGATCATTTCACGGAATGCTGCGATTCTGTCAGCCTCGAAGAACATATGCTCGGTACGGCAGAGGCCGATACCCTCAGCGCCAAGCTCACGAGCCTTCTTAGCGTCGGCAGGTGTGTCAGCGTTTGTACGAACCTTAAGGGTTCTGTATTTGTCAGCCCAAGCCATGATTCTGCCGAACTCGCCAGCGATTTCAGCGTCAACGGTGGGGATGATTCCGTCATAGATAGCACCGGTAGAACCGTCGATGGAGATGTAGTCTCCCTCGGTGAAGGTCTTGCCAGCTAAGGTGAACCTCTTGTTCTCCTCGTCCATAATGATGTCGCCGCAGCCGGAAACACAGCAGGTACCCATTCCACGAGCAACAACAGCAGCGTGAGAGGTCATACCGCCACGAACGGTGAGAATACCCTGAGAAGCCTTCATACCTGTGATATCCTCAGGAGAGGTTTCAAGACGAACGAGAACGACCTTCTCGCCTCTTGCGTTCCAAGCCTCTGCATCCTCAGCGGTAAATACAACCTTACCGCAAGCAGCACCGGGAGATGCGCCAAGGCCTTTACCCATAGGAGTTGCAGCCTTAAGAGCCTTCTGGTCAAACTGGGGATGGAGAAGTGTATCAAGGTTACGGGGATCGATCATAGCAACAGCCTGCTTCTCGTCGATCATCTTCTCGTCAACGAGGTCACAAGCGATCTTGAGAGCTGCCTTAGCGGTTCTCTTACCATTTCTGGTCTGGAGCATGAAGAGCTTACCGTGCTCAACGGTGAACTCCATGTCCTGCATATCTCTATAGTGGTCTTCAAGGATCGCGCAGACCTTATTGAACTCTGCGAAAGCCTCGGGGAACTTCTCAGCCATCTGAGCGATGGGCATAGGAGTTCTAACACCGGCAACAACGTCCTCACCCTGTGCATTGGTAAGGAACTCGCCCATAAGGCCCTTTTCGCCTGTAGCGGGGTCACGGGTAAAGGCAACACCAGTACCGCAATCGTCACCCATATTACCGAAAGCCATCATCTGAACGTTAACAGCGGTACCCCAAGAATAAGGAATATCGTTGTCACGACGGTAAACGTTAGCACGGGGGTTATCCCAGCTTCTGAAAACAGCCTCAACAGCTCCCATGAG
Organism: Oscillospiraceae bacterium; assembly: GCA_017461245.1. Lineage (GTDB taxonomy): Bacteria > Bacillota > Clostridia > Oscillospirales > Ruminococcaceae > SIG578. The sequence continues at coordinate 625 of JAFTYW010000050.1, read as the reverse complement.
CTGCTCCTTAGGATCGGAGGGGAAATCCTTACCGATCTTGGATTTATACTCAGCCTTAAACTGCTCTGCAAGGGTCTTAAGATCGTCAGCGGTAAGCTCAACGTCCTGTGTTACGCCCTTTTCTTCCTTCATCTTGTCGATAAGCTCTTCAAAGTACTTCTTACCAACTTCCATAACAACGTCGGAATACATCTGGATAAATCTTCTGTAGCAGTCGTAAGCCCAACGAGCGTTACCCGACTGTGCAGCCATGGTCTCAACAACGTCCTCATTAAGACCGAGGTTAAGAATGGTATCCATCATACCGGGCATAGAAGCTCTAGCACCCGAACGAACAGAAACGAGGAGAGGATTCTCTTTATCGCCGAACTTTTTGCCGGTGATCTCTTCCATCTTGTCGATGTACTCCATGATTTCTGCCTGAATGTCATCATTGATCTTTCTGCCGTCCTCATAGTACTGGGTACAAGCTTCGGTTGAAATTGTGAAGCCCTGGGGAACGGGGAGACCGAGACCGGTCATTTCGGCAAGGTTAGCACCTTTACCGCCGAGGAGCTCACGCATTGAAGCATTGCCCTCTTTGAATAAATAAACATACTTCTTACTCAAGGATAATCTACCTCCT
>JAFTYW010000049.1 GCA_017461245.1 Oscillospiraceae bacterium | reverse complement strand
GGCAGGAATTTTATTTTACCATATCCCTACCGTTTTGTCAACAGCTTTTTTCATCTTTTTTCAAAGTTTTTTCGCTATCGACTTACCGCTTCCCGCGGACAGCTTTCTTATTATACCCTTAACAAAGGGGTTTGTCAACACTTTTTTCGACATTTTTTGTAATTTTTTTATTTTGCAAGATCCTTCCTTATTATATATAAATAAAAAAGTTTTTCTAATTTGAAAAATCAGGCGCATAATAAGTCAAAGAAAAACATTTTTAAAATTAACTGACGATTTTTATCAAAAAAGTGTTGACAAACTCAGTTTGGTATGTTAAGATAATATTCGACGTTTGGAAATTGATTCGGTGTTACGGCGGTATAGCTCAGCTGGCTAGAGCACGCGGTTCATACCCGCGGTGTCACTGGTTCGAATCCAGTTACCGCCACCAAATACGGCCCGTTGGTCAAGAGGTTAAGACACGGCCCTTTCACGGCTGTAACACGAGTTCGATTCTCGTACGGGTCACCATAGTATGCGGGTGTAGTTCAATGGTAGAATCCCAGCCTTCCAAGCTGGTTGTGTGGGTTCGATTCCCATCACCCGCTCCATTTTTTTATAAGCCATTTTGAATTAGTGGCTTACTGCAAAACAAAATATGCGCCAATAGCTCAGCTGGATAGAGCAACTGCCTTCTAAGCAGTAGGTCAGGGGTTCGAGTCCCTTTTGGCGCGCCAGACATGGTGGGTGTAGCTTAGTCGGTTAAAGCGCCAGATTGTGGTCCTGGAGATCGTGGGTTCGAATCCCATCTCCCACCCCATATTTAACTAAAATGCCCCTTTATATGAGGTCTGCTTTGCGGGCTTTATATTGAGGGAAATTTTATATATAGGGCTGTCGCCAAGTGGTTAAGGCAACGGACTTTGACTCCGTCACCTCGGTGGTTCAAATCCACCCAGCCCTGCCAAAAATCCTCGTATCGCAAGATACGGGGATTTTACTTTTTTCACTATTGCCTCTTCACTCTTCACTTTTCTCTTAAATACTCGGATTTTTGGAAGGTAATAAGTAATAGTGAATAGTGAAAAGGTATTTTGCAAAGCTTTGCCTTGCCCTTTTTATTTTATTATGGTAAAATTAAATAAAGGCGGTGAATTTAATGAAAAGAAATCTCAAAACATCTGTAAGCATTCTGTTTGGCGTCATATTCTTTGCGCTTATGCTGCCACTTCAGTTTGACAGATACATTCCCGTTTTTCATTCTATTGTTTCTATTGTTTTATGTGCCGCCTCAAGCTTGATTTTCTCGTTTGTATTATACAAGCTATTGAACAATTCCCTTTTGTCTGACGGAGCCAATATTCTTTTGTATTTTCTTGTGATTTTAGGCATCGCTCACGGTATTTACACTGTAATGTTTTTTAGCTCTATAATTTGCTTAGCACTCATTTTAATAGTACTGATTTCCACGGGTGTTATTCTTATTAAGAATAAAATCAGAAAATAGACAGCCCAAAAATTACAGGAATTGCCACTCGAGCTATCATATTTTAAATTTTTATGCAATAAATTGTAAAAGTGGATTTTAAACTCTGAAAATTTTATTAAAATACCTTAAAACCCTTGACTTTTCTATAAAGAATATGGTATCATATACCTTGCGCTGAGGAGAGATGTCCGAGTGGTTTAAGGAGCTGGTCTTGAAAACCAGTGATTCCGCAAGGAACCGTGGGTTCGAATCCCACTCTCTCCGCCAAACAACTTAAAATTGTTTTAAAACAGTTGAACCATACGGAGACGTACTCAAGTGGCTCAAGAGGCTCCCCTGCTAAGGGAGTAGGTCGGGTAACCGGTGCGAGGGTTCAAATCCCTCCGTCTCCGCCAAAAAATCGCTCACGCTTTTGCGTGGGCGATTTTTTTGTTGTGTTGGATTTGAACCCGAGCACCGAAGGTGCAGGCTGATGCGCCGAGCGCTCGCGGTGCGAGAAAAAGCGAGGCACAGCTGGCGCCGCAGTCGAAAAAATCGAGGAATAGCGCAAGCCCGATGATTTTTTCGGTTACTGCAAGCAGGGGTTGCGAAGCAACTGAAAATCCTCCACCTCCGCCAAACGAAAAAGAACTCATCGTAAGATGGGTTCTTTTTTGTTTTTATAATATTTTTAGAACAAATATGTTGCAAAATAGCAGAAATTGATGTAATATAACTAACAGCGCAAAGAAAAGGAGCTTTATTTAAATATGCGGATCGTTCGTTTTATTAAAAAGAATATTGTGTTTTGTATCGCGCTTATTGCGGCGGTGGTTACCTGCTTTTTGGTGCCGCCAGATGCGCAGTACCTTACATATTTTGACTGGAAAACACTGGTTTGTCTGTTTTTAACGCTTGCAGTAGTCTGCGCGCTGAGAAACATCAAATTTTTCACCATTCTGGCGAGGGCGCTCGTTCGCATAACAGGAAACCTGCGAAGCCTTTTTCTGATGCTTAACTGCATCACCTTTATAGGCTCGATGATAATCGCAAACGATATGGCGCTTATCACCTTTCTTCCGCTTGGCTACTTTGCCCTTTCGACAACTGGCAAAGAAAAATATATGGCTTACCTTTTCATTCTGCAGAATATTTCGGCAAACCTCGGCGGAATGTTGACCCCATTTGGAAACCCGCAGAACCTTTATCTATACTCCTATTTTAACATTCCAACGGGTGAGTTCTGCTCCATTATGCTGCCGCCCTTTTTACTTGCAATTTCCCTTTTGGCAATTGCCTGCCTCTTTGTAAAGCCGCACAAGCTGAACATTGACGAGGCTTTCCCTGAAAAGCTCAATATTCGCCGCACGGTTTTGTATCTTGTGCTTTTCACCTTATCAATTCTTATTGTATTTAATGTCGTTCCCATGCTTTTGGGGCTTGTTCTTATCCCGATAGTGCTTTTGATAGCAGACAAAGAGTCACTTTTGATGGTGGACTATCCACTCCTCGCAACCTTTTTCTTTTTCTTTATATTCGCAGGAAATCTCTCCCGCATCGAGATCATAAACGAGTTCTTTTCCTATCTGCTTGAAAAAGACACCCTGCTGGTTTCAATTCTTTGCTGCCAGGGAATCAGCAACGTGCCCACCGCAATTTTGCTTTCCCGCTTTACAACCGACTACCACTCGCTGCTTTTGGGAGTAAACATAGGCGGAACGGGAACGCTCATCGCTTCGCTTGCAAGCCTTATAACCTTCAGCGAATATAAAATTTTGTATCCGAATCAGTCCAAAAAGTATTTTGTTATGTTCACTGTTATAAACCTTATTTTCCTTGTTGTTATGACCGTTGTGGCAAAGCTCTTTTTGGTATAAAAAATCCTCCCTTATGGGAGGATTTTTTTATAAAAGAATCAAGAAATTAGAATTTAATGGTTTTGCATGTTTTGGCGCTGTCGTATATTGCACAGACAAGTTTTTGAATTTTTAGCGCTTCGCGCCCGCTTATAAACGGCTCCGTTCCCTGCTCTACCGAATGGTAAAAATCGGCAATTTGGCGGATATGCTGAAAGCCCCAGTAGTCCTTTCCACCCTCATAGTAAATGCCGTCATCCTGCGTTGATGCAGTTTCAACCGTACCATCAGAAAATTCAATACGTGCATCATCGTAGCTCATAACAACCTTGCCCTTTTCGCAGTAAAGGCGTATTTCTATAGGGTCATCACATCCGTAGTTGTTCATAGCCCAAAAGGCCATTGTAGCACCGTTTTTATAACGGATATAACCCTCACCCGTGTCGTCAACCTTCATTACATCATGTGCTCGGTTAGCAATGCTTGCCTGCACCTCGATTGGCTCCGAGTCTATAAACCAATTAACAAGGTCGAGCGAATGAATAGCCTGGTCTATAATAACTCCGCCGCCCTCTTTTTCCCAGGTGCCCTTCCAGTCGGAAAGCGCGTAGTAAGAGTCGGGTTTACACCAAGTTAATGTACAACGTGCACTTATAACTTTGCCAAGTCTGCCGTTTCCCAAGTTCTCCTTTACAAGTCGAGAGGTGTTGTTATAGCGACACTGAAAAATGATTCCGTAACGAAGATTCCTTTCTGCCGCCAGCTTAACATTAGCTTCGCCGCTTTCGTAGTCTATGCTCATCGGCTTTTCACACAGCACGTTAACGCCGTGCTCGAGCGCATAGTGCGAAATTACGGGGTGCATATAATGAGGAACGCAGACATGAACAACGTCTAAATTTTCCTTTTCTATAAGCTGCTTATAATCATAGTAAGCAGTAACACCATATTTTTTTGCGGCCGCATCTGCGCGGTCTTTTTTTATATCGCAAACACCAACAAGCTGTGCGTTCTCAAGATGATCGCAGCTTGTTGCATGCATTGTAAAGATGCTTCCGCAACCAACTATTCCTACCCTAAGCATTACTCTTTAACTCCTTTGTAAGTAAGAACTTAAGCGAAGTTGCCGCATCGGCAAGGGTTGCCTTTTCTACCGCGGTGCCGTTTTTAGCACACTCTGTGAAGTAACAAAGTTCATTAAAATATCCGCCAAGGCTGGAGATATTTCCGCTGGTTCCACCCGAAACGGTCAAATCCTTTTTCTCAATTTTTATCTCCTCTGCACCGTCGGTGGTATAGAGCATAAACCTGCCGCCCGCATTTTCTACAACTGCGTCCTCAAACACAACGCGGAACGTCGCCTCAAACGGATGGGAAGCAGGAAGGTCCCAGGTGCCCTCTACCGTTACTACACAAGTATCATATTGCATAAATGTGTTTACGTATGAGTTTTCCTCACCAATTATATTTCTGACAGAGGAAACCGACTTAGGCTCGCCAAAGAGAGATAACACATAATCAACGTCGTGAATATGTAAATCCTGTGCTGCACCACCTGAAAGCTTGGTGTCGTGCAACCAGTTATTCCAACCCCAATCAGGGCTTGGACTTATACGGCGAAAGTTAGCATTTACAACCCTGCCGTATTTACCGCTCCTTACCATATCATAAAGCGCAACATACTCATCCCAGAAGCGAATAACCTGACCAATTTGAACAAATGCTCCTGTCTCTGCCTGCTTAGCTTTAAGCTGTTCGCTTTCCTCAACTGTCAGGGTTACAGGTTTTTCAACAAACACGTATTTAACCTTATCCATAGCAAGCATTGTATACTCCGCGTGCAGATATGTTGGCAGGCAAATATCAATAACATCTACGTCTGCGTTTTCAATAAGTTCTTTGCCGTCACAATAAATTTGTGCTCCGTCCGCCAACTGCTCAGCCTTTTCGGGTCGAATATCTGCCACTGCGGTAAGCTCTACTCCATCTAAAGCATTGTAGCAATTTGCGTGCATTGTACCCATAAATCCACAACCGATAAGACCAACCTTTAACATAGAATTACTTCCTTCCTAAAATCCTGTCCATAGAGTTAGACGTGTTATAAATAATGGTTTCGCTATGATATTTGTAGTTGGGTATCATTTCTGCCGTTACCCAGCCATCGTAACCAACCTCATTAAGCGCCTGCATAACAGCGGGATAGTTTACATCGCCTGCAAGCAAGTCAACAAATCCGTGCAGTCCGCCTGCCTCTACCCTGTAATCCTTGAAATGCACCTTTTTTATGCGCTTTCCGAGCGTACTAATCCAATGCTCAGGATAACCGTTTGCAAGGGTGTTACCAACATCAAGGTAACTTCCGACCCAATCACTTCCAACCTTATCGATAAAGTCACGCATCTCCACGGGAGATAGCAAAAATTTATTCCATACGTTTTCAAGGCCGATGCTTACCTTATATTCCTCTGCATACTGCTTTACCTTCATTAAAGACTCAAGCGAACGGTTATAGCAGGTTTCGTAATCCATTATCTTGCCAGGTGCCGCAAACTCTGCGTTTACACAACCGGGGATAACAAGAATGGTATCGGCGCCGAGAATGGCGGCCGTTTCAAGCTGCTTTTTCACAATATCCTGTGCCTTTGTGCGCACAACTTTATCCTCGTCATTTAAAAAATATGACCAGTAAAGACCGCTTGCAACGCTGTAAAGCTCAATTCCGCAGTCATTAGCCTTACGCTTTACGTCAAGTAACTGACTTTCGGTTGAGTCAAGCCTTATCTCCCCCGCCCCCTCATCAAGAGCAACCTCTACTCCCTCAAAACCTGCATCCGCGGCAAGAATAAAACTTTCCTTTAGCGACTGCGTGGGAAAAGACCAGATACTAATTCCTTTTTTCATAAAAACCTCCTTGAAAAAAATAATTTTTGTGCTATTATTGTATTAAACAAGTGCATTTTTGAACAGTCATTTTTGTATTTAATATGTTCATTATCGTACACAGGAGGCAAAGCTTTGAAAAAGGAATATATAAAAACACGGCCGAAAACAGTCGTGGACATCACAAAAATTGTTACTATTCATTACTACGAGGTTGGAAAGAGTTTCACCTTTGACGGCGAATCTCACGATTTCTGGGAAATGGTTTACGTTGACAAGGGTAGCGTTGCCATACTGCGCGATGGCGAGGAAATCGTACTTTCGCAAGGCGAGGTTATTTTCCACCGTCCCAACGAATTTCACACAATACGCTCGTTTGAATCTGCTCCGAACTTTTTTGTTATTTCGTTTGTTTCATCTTCTCTTTGTATGCGCTTTTTTGAACGTTTTTGCTCTGTGCTGAAAAAAGAACACAAAAGTCTGCTCACATCTATAATTAACGAGGCTGAACAAAGTTATCACATTCCCAAAAACGATCCTGATCTTCGGCACCTTCGCCGCAAAAAAAATGCACCGCTTGGAAGTGAACAACTTATAAAGGGATATATGGAACAGCTGCTTATTTACCTGCTTCGCTTAGAGGAAAAAGAAAAAGCATTTGCTCTGCCGCAGCTTACAGAGGAGGCGCCGCTGATTTCTGCGCTCAAAGATTATATATCCTCGCGGTGTGAAGAAACCATAAGGATCGACGAAATATGTCGTGCTTTTGGTTATAGCAAAAGCTTTTTAAGCCGAATCTTCCGCGAGCACACAGGGCAAAGCCTTTCCGCCTTTGCAATCACAAAAAAAATGGAGCGCGCAAAGGAGCTTTTGCGCGCCGACCATCTTAACATTACCCAGATTTCCACACGCCTTTCGTTTGAGAACCCACAGTACTTTGCGCGGGTGTTTAAGCGCGAATACGGGATGACGCCGACCGAATACAAAAACCGCGCACACATATAAAAAACTCCCCGGAGAACACCTGCTTGTCAAGTGTATTTCCAGGGAGTTTGTTATTTGTTTGTTTTTGAAAGCCGCAAGAAGACAAACACCGCCGCGAGCGGAAAGAGCGCGCCGACTAAAAGGCCGAGCTTCATTCCGAGCTGGTCGGGCGCAAGGGCGAGAGAATCTGCAAACTTTGACATAGTCGAGCTTGCACTCACCGCATCGGTTACGATTCCCACAAGCTGAGGAACTACCGAGGCTCCAAGATCGCCGCCTGCCGCCATCATTGCGAAAATAAACACGCCGCCGCTTTTGAATCTATCAGAAGCGACAACAAGGCTTCCCGGCCAGAGCATCGAAACACAGAAGCCGGTAAAGGCGCAGGCCAAAAGACCAAGCACCGCAACATCGGTAACCGCCGCAGTAACATAGCACACCGCTGCGCCAAGAGCGCCGAGGCTAAGAACACGATAAATGTTTTTGCCGATTTTGGAATAAAGAGTTCTGCCGAGGCCAAGCATAGCGGCAAAAAGCGCCACGCCGAAAATATCGCCCCACACCTTAGGTATCCCAAGCGCTCTCTCGAGATAGCCCGAGCTCCATTGAGCCATAACAAGCTCAGAGGCGCCGCCGAGGAATATTGCAATAACGCAGAGCCAAAGGGTTTTGCTTTTAAGAAATTTAACTGCGCCCGAGGCTTTCTCCGGAGTTTTCATCTGCGGAACATCAGCCCCTGCAAAAAGAATTGCAGAGGTGAGCGGAACGAGAGCAAACAAAAGCGCAAGATACTGCCAGTTTTCAGAACCAAATATAAGCAAAAAGAGTGTGCTCAAAATTATTACAAAGACAACGCCCCAGGCGTAAACTGAATGGAGCTTGCTCATTTCCCTTTCGGGCTCTTTGGCGGGAATGGCCGCAATAACGGGGCTTATCAGCACCTCGCCGAGTCCTGCCGAAACAGAAAAGACGACCGTTCCAATAAGTAAGCCCAGGTAAACCGAGTTTGGAAACACAGAGGGCCAAAGCGCGTATATCAAAAGGCCCACAATGGTTATTATCGGCATTGTTTTTACGGTTTTCGAGATATTGAATCTGTGCGAGAAAAACGAAAAAACAAGGTCAATTCCAAGCTGGGTTACAAAGTTTACCAAAATAAGCAGGCCCAAAAGCGAGTACGAAATGTCGTACATCTCTTTAAAGGTCAAGAACAATATCGGCGAAAGATTGCCGGCCACCGACATTGAAACATTACTTGAATAGCAGGCATATTTCAGCCTTTTAAATTTGGGGTCCATTTTCTTTTTCTCCTTAAAAAGTCGCTATGCTGATTTTAGCACAACCAAGCTAAATATTCAAGCAAAATCTATGATTGTCAAACGATAAATTGTTTGTTATAATGTCTTTAAGGACGGTGGGAAAATGTTTAATTTTTTTGCTACAGAGGAAAACAGGCAGGGCGAGCGGTTTTTGATTGACGGCTCTGACTTTAATCACATAAAAAACGTGCTCCGTATGCGTGAGGGCGACAAGTTTTTGGTAAGCTGCGGCGGAGTTAGCAGTTTGTGCTACCTTGAAGGCTTTAGCGACGGCTGCGTTTCTGCGCTTATCTTAGAGGAAAACTATCAGAACACCGATCTGCCCATAAGGATCGTTCTTTTTCAGGGGCTGCCCAAAAGCGACAAGATGGAGCTTATCATTCAAAAGTCGGTCGAGCTTGGAGTTCATTCTATTGTGCCCACCGAGATGTCAAGATGTGTTGTAAAGCTCGACGACAAGAAAAAGAAATCAAAGAAGGAGCGCTGGCAAGCTATAGCCGAGAGCGCCGCAAAGCAGAGCAAGCGCAGCGAAATTCCCGAGGTTTGCAACGTTTTACCCTACGACGAGGCGCTTAAAAAAGCGGCAGAGCTTGACCTGCTTTTAGTTCCTTATGAGAGTAAGAACGGAATGGCTGATACCAAAGATGCGCTTCTTAATATTAGGAGCGGAATGACGGTCGGCATTCTTATCGGCGCCGAGGGCGGCTTTGACGAGCTTGAAATAGAAAAAGCAAAAGCCGCGGGCGGCAAAATAATCTCGCTTGGAAAGCGCATTTTGCGCACTGAAACTGCCGCAATAACAGCAGTTTCAATGTGTATGCTCTATGCCGAAATGAATTTAGACGAGGACAACAAATGAAAGAGTTACCCACAAAATACACAGAGCGAATGAAGGCGCTTCTTAAAGCCGACTTTGAGCTTTATGAAAAGGCCGTAAACGACGAGCCGGTGCGTGCTTTCAGAGTTAACACAGACAAAATTTCGCTCGAGAGGTTTAAAGAAATTGACGATATATCAAGCGGCAGTGTTCCCTACGTTGAAAACGGATTTTATTTGGAGCACGATAAGATCGGCAACCATCCGTTTCACCATGCGGGAATGATCTACGTTCAGGAGCCTGCGGCAATGGCACCCGCCGAATGTGTAGAGATCGAGCCCGACTGGGCGGTGCTTGATATGTGCGCCGCGCCGGGCGGAAAAAGCAGTCAGATAAAAAACAAGCTTGGCGAAAATGGCATTCTTGTTTCAAATGAGATTATTTCGTCGCGGTGCAAAATTCTGACCGGCAACATTGAGCGTCTCGGGCTTTTAAACTGTGTTACCACCTGCCTTGATACCAAGCGGCTCGCTTCCATTTTTCCTAATACCTTTGATATGATTATGGTGGATGCGCCCTGCTCGGGCGAGGGGATGTTTAGAAAAGAGCAGATAGCCATTGACGAGTGGAGCGAAGAAAACGTTAAGATGTGCGCTGCCCGCCAGAGCGAAATTTTAGAGAACGCCGCAAAATGCCTTAAAAGCGGCGGCTACATAGTTTACGCCACCTGCACCTTTTCGTTAGACGAAAACGAGATGGTGGTCGATGCCTTTTTAAAGGCGCACGGCGAATTTGAGCTCTGCGAGGTCACCGACAGAGTTAAGGTGAGCACCTCTGACGGAATTTATTTTGAAGGCTGCGAGTGCGAAAACATTCATTTTGCCCGCAGATTTTATCCCCACGTTGCTCGCGGTGAGGGGCAGTTTATGGCGGTTTTGCGCCACAAAGGCGAGGGCTACCCCGCTCCCAAAAGGCCCGTAAAAAAAGAGACAAAGCTCGACAAGGTCGTAACCGATTTTCTTGACGATGTGCTTGAGGGCTACGACAATAGCTATGTTACGATATACAATCAAAACCCCGTTTATTTTACTCCCGACTTTGACGTGCCAAAAGGTGCGGCATTTAGCTGCGGTGTTACGATAGGCGAAGTCAAAAAAGGCTACCTTCAGCCGCATCACCAATTTTTTATGGCGATGGGAAGTCGATTTAAGCGGAAAATTGACCTCGCTCCCGACAGCGACGACCTAAAGCGTTACCTGCATGGCGAGGAGATTTCGGTAGACCTGCCTAACGGCTGGGCGGTTGTTACCGTCTGCGGTTGCGCAGTCGGCGGCGGCAAGGTGGTAGACGGTAGGCTCAAAAACCACTACCCCAAAGGGCTTAGAACAAAATAAAAAGCGGCACTAAAGGTCGTACCTTGAGGACAGTTTTCTATAAGACGAATTATACCCGTGATGTCGAAACATCACGGGTATTTTTTACATTCCTTTACTATTGACTTAAAGTATGCTATGATATAACTAACCGATAAATAAGAATTTGACGGAGGTCATAAGTTATGCGACGCAAGGACAGAGAAGTTCAAAACAAGACAGAGGTGTTTGATATTCTTAATCGATGCGATACCATACGAATTGGGATGCATAGCAACCAGTACCCTTATGTTGTTCCCGTGTCCTTTGGAATGGAAGTTGTGAATGATAAGGCTGTCGTCTATTTTCATTGTGCACAACAGGGTCTTAAAGTTGATTTGCTAAGAGCAAATCCGAGTGTCTGCATTGAGGGAGACATCTTTATTCAAGTTGAAAAGACCGCACACGGCATTACAACTCGTTATGAAAGTGTAATTGGCTTTGGCGAATGTCAGATACTTACGGATATTGCTGAAATCAACCACGGTCTAAAAGTCCTACTCGGTCATTATGGACATCACGAATACCCACTTGACCGATGCATGGGAATAAGTCATTTGCTAGTCGGAAAGATTATACTTAACGAAATTACTGGAAAGAGAAATCTACCAGGAGCAATGACATCAGCGGACCAATCAGCAATAAAACATAATTGACCAATTCCAATTTATCGAATAGATGAAATTAGTGGAAAATGTGATATACATTTTCCCTGCTTGTTACGGTATAAGACAAAGTTAAACGCTGTGTAGAAATTTTCTACACAGCGTTTTTACTGTCCTTAAGATTACGTCCCTTATGTGCCGCTCTTTTTATTTATAGCAAACAAGATTATCTAAATCCTTACGTTTTTTAGCTCGGAGGGGGTCGCCCTCTTTTGCATAGCCGAGGGTTATGACAAGGCGGGCGGGATATTCAAGGCCGCAGATTTTGCAGATCTTTTCATCGTCGAGCCAGCCGAGAATGCAGGTTGAAAAGCCCTGCGCAGTTGCCTCGGCGGTAAGATACGCGGCGGCGATTCCGATATCGATCGAGCGGTAATCGTTGCCCTTTACCTTAGCGCCGAGCGCCGCAGTTTTAACGTAGGGCATCTCTGAAATAACGATAAGCACGGGGGCCTTATCGGCAAACTTGTTCATACCCATACTCATTGTGGCACGGGCGACCTCTTTGGCCGCTTCACCTTGGCAGACTGTAAGCTGATACGGCTGACCGTTACAGGCAGAGGGGGCAAGCCTTGCCGCCTCTAAAACGGCGTCAAGCTTTTCTTTTTCAACTGCTCTGTTTTGGTCATAAGCCCTGCAGGACTGGCGGGCTTTGGCTATATCTAAAAAGTTCATAAAAACCTCTCCTTTTCTTTATTATAAATTTAGGCACAGGAAAAGTCAACAAAAAGCGGCAGGATCATATCCTGCCGCTTTTTACTTTTTTATTATTCCTCGGGGCTGAACATATCCTTTCCAACAGCGCAGAGAGGGCACTCAAAATCCTCGGGAAGATCCTCAAACTTTGTGCCGGGAGCAATGCCGAGCTCGGCATCTCCAGCCTCCTCGTCATAGACCCATCCGCAAGCATCGCAAACGTATTTCATTCTGATCCACCTCCTTATTTTATCTCTTCAAAGTCGGCCGCACCGTGCTTACACAGCGGGCAGACAAAATCCTCGGGCAGCTCTTCGCCCTCGTAAACGTAGCCACAGACCTTACATACGTAGCCCTTTACGCCGTCGGTCTGAGGCTTTGGCTTAACGTTGTTTTGATAATAGGTGTAACTCATAGTTTCCCTATCGGAAATAACTCTCGACTCGGTTACCGAGCAGATGAACATTCCGTGTGTGTCAAGGTCAACGTACTGCTCGACCTTAAGCGACATAAAGGAATTGATATATCGAGGCAGGAAAACAAGTCCGTTATCCGAGCGCAGAGGCTCGCAATTCTCGAACTTGTTGGCGTTCCTGCCGCTCTTAAATCCGAACTGCTCGAACACCGCAAAAGGAGCATCGACTGTAAGGCAGTTGATGTTCATTTTGCCGGTCTGCTTTATTACGTGGTGGGAATAGTTTTCCTTGTTGATGGTAACGGCAAGGCGGTTGGGGGTGTTTGTAACCTGAGTTACGGTGTTAACGATAAGTCCGTTGTCCTTTTTGCCGTCGTTAGAAGTTACAACGTAAAGTCCGTAACCGATATTGAAAAGCGCCGAAAGATCGTTTTTATTTGCGGTTTCGTCCTGCTGAGCGAGGTAATCCTTGCAAAGCTCATCTGCAAGAGCGTTAAGCTGTGCGCCGCTCTCCTCATTAAGTGCCGAAAGAATTTTAACGGTCGTTTCGGTAAAGGTGATATTCTTGCTCTTTTCAAACATAGAGCGCATAACCTTTGCAGCAAGAGGCGCCCAGCTGCCGTTTTCAATTAAAGCGACTGTTCTGTTCTGGAAATTTCTCTCGGTGAGGTGATTTATAAACTCGCGCATAAAGGGGAATATCTCGGCGTTGTAGGTTGTGGTTGCGAGGACAAGCTTATTGTATCTGAAAGCATCCTCAACAGCCTCAGCCATATCGCACCTTGCAAGGTCGTTTACGACTACCTTGGGGCAACCGTTTGCCTCAAGCTTTTCCTTAAGCTGCATAACTGCCTTTTTAGTATTACCATAAACCGAGGTGTATGCAATAACGATTCCCTCGGACTCGCTCTGGTAACTCGACCAGGTGTTGTAAAGGTTAAGGTAATATCCTAAGTTTTCTGTAAGAACGGGACCGTGAAGCGGGCAGATGGTCTGAATATCAAGGGAAGCCGCCTTTTTAAGCAGGGCCTGCACCTGCGCGCCGTACTTTCCTACGATGCCGATATAATATCTTCTTGCCTCACAGGCCCAATCCTCCTCTACATCGAGGGCGCCGAACTTTCCAAACCCGTCAGCCGAGAAGAGAACCTTATCGGTGCTGTCATAGGTAACGATAACCTCGGGCCAGTGCACCATCGGAGCGGTTACAAAGCTAAGATTGTGTTTGCCTAAGGAAAGGGTGTCCCCCTCGCCTACTACGATTTGTTTATCTGTAAAATCGGTGCCGAAAAAGTTCTTCATCATAGCAAACGCCTTTGCCGACGAAACTAACTTTGCATCGGGATAAGCCTTTACAAAGTTTGCAATATTTGCCGAATGGTCGGGCTCCATATGCTGAACGATGAGATAATCGGGCTTTCTGTTTCCCAGGGTGTTCTGGATATTATCCAGCCATTCGTGAGTGAAAGAAGCGTCGACCGTGTCCATAATAGCGATCTTATCGTCGATTATTGCATAGGAATTGTAAGCCATTCCGTTAGGAACGACATACTGTCCCTCAAATAAGTCGACCTTATGGTCATTGACACCAATATACTTAATGCTGTCAGAAATAAACATAGTGTTTTTCCTCCATATAGAATATACTTTGATTTTAGCACATTATTTTGCCGTTTTCAATCGAAATTTAATCAATTATTCTGCCGTCGGTAGAAATTGTTACGACCTGCCAGGGAATGAATTTTCCGCTCGCCTGCAGCGCTCTTTTGGCGGCGTTCTCGATACCTGCACAGCAAGGCACCTGCATACGAACTATGGTAACGCTCTTTATGTCGTTGTTTTTAATGATTTGGGTAAGCTTTTCGCTGTAATCCCCCTCATCAAGTTTGGGACATCCTATCAAGGTTATGCGGTTTCTGATAAATTCGTTGTGAAAATTTCCGTAGGCGTAGGCGGCGCAGTCGGCGGCTATGAGCAGGTTTGCACCGTCAAAATAAGGCGCATTTACAGGAACGAGCTTTATCTGAACAGGCCACTGCGAAAGCTGGCTTGTTACAGGCTCCGCATTTACAGGAGCGGGTTTTCTCTCGATTGCTTTTGACTGAGTGCCTGGGCATCCGCAAGGCAGCTTTACTCCAAACTTTTCCATCTTAGCTTTCCTCACAGCCTGTTCGTTATACTCGGGGGCTTCCCTTTCCTCAAAGCTTATCGCATCTACGGGGCAGGCGGGCAGGCAGTCGCCGAGACCGTCGCAGTAATCCTCGCGGGTCAATTTCGCCTTACCGTTTATCATTTCGATTGCGCCCTCATGACAAGCGGCGGCACAAGCTCCGCAACCGTTACATTTTTCTTCATCTATTTTTATAATTTTTCTAAGCACTTTCATTTCCTCCTTGATTTTGTAGCTTTATTATAATATAATAAAGTTATCAAGTATGTTGAAATTTCAACAAAAGGTGAAAAAATGAAAAAATATTTTGAGATTTTGCGAAAGTGTCCCCTTTTTGCAGAAATTAAAAGCGACGATTTGATTCCGCTTCTTGACTGCCTTAAGGCAGAGGCTAAAAGCTACAGAAAAAAGGACGTTATAATATCAGAGGGCGAGGCGGCGCGGTATATCGGCATTGTGCTTTCGGGCTCGGTACAGATAGAACGAAATGACTATTACGGAAACAGGACAATTCTCTCAACCGCCGAGCCAAGTGAGCTTTTCGGCGAGTCGTTTGCCTGCGCCGAGGTTAAAAACATCCCTATAAACGTTGTGGCTAGCGAGAACTGTGAGGTTATGCTCATTGACTGCAGGCGGGTCATGCACTCCTGCTCAAATGCCTGCAATTTTCATTCGCAGATGATTTTTAACCTGATGAAAACGGTTGCTTCAAAGAACATTGTTTTTCACCAAAAAATCGAGATAACCTCAAAGCGTTCGACGCGGGAAAAGCTGATGACATACCTTATGTTCCAAGCGAAACGAGCGAAGCAGAGCCGCTTTGAAATTCCGTTTGACAGACAGGAGCTTGCCGACTATCTTGGGGTTGACCGTAGCGGACTTTCCAATGAGATCAGCAAGCTTAAAACTGAGGGTGTAATTGATTGTCGCAAAAATCATTTTGAGCTATTATAAAAAAGGACGGGCTTGAAGCCCGTCCTTTTTTATTTATTCAACCTCAACTATGCCGTTTTCCTTAACTGTTATCTTCATTCCGTCCTTAACGTAAGCTAAAAACTCATCGCCAAGGCAGTCAACTACAGGCATTGAAACGCCGTCTACCCAAACGTCTGCAAGAACTGCTCCTGCGGCAGCAAGCGAATCGATATGATTTGCAAAGAGCATACAAGCGGGGTTCTTTTCCATAGCGCAGGCGCAGTAAAGAACAAGTCCGCCGGTTGTAGAGCCGATGGTCTGAGGCAGGCAGAGAGCCTTGTTCAGTAGCGATTTTCCGTGAAGCTCGCTGTTATTCTGGTCGCCGCACTTTACCTCTTTATCACCAAACTGCAGAGCCATCTGAAGCGATGCGAGGGTGTTAAAGCCTTCAGTTGTTACAACCGCCTCGGCAGTAACTGTGCCGGGGGTTACAACTCTTCCTTGAAACTGTTTCATTATTTTTTACCTCCCGTAATCAGCTTAAGTATCTCGCCATCCGTATAATATCTTGCGCTTGTATAGGTGCGAAGCTTGTTCGACGAGGTAATAACGGGCATCTTTTTGCAAAGAGGATTGTTCATATACATAAGCGGGCAGATATAAGAGGTGATAACGCCTGTTGCTTTAAGTCGAGCGGCGTAGGGCGTTTTATTAAACTCCTCGAGCACCTTGGGAGCGGCAGTGAAAACTGTGGGAATAGCGACCTTTTTCTTGCCGCTATTTTTAAGCTCTGCCTCGATATTGTCAGTCCAATCCTTAAGCTGCTGTAATGACAGATGGGGACAGCCGACAAAACAAAGCTTGGGAGCAGCATCTGGATTTTTCCAGATAACAGGATAGTTATTCTGTACCCTTTCAAGCTCAGCATCGTCAATAACGTACTCCCTGGCACCCTCGGCGATAAGCTTATCTCCGAACTCTACTGCCTCGGGGGTGAGGTTTTCGATATGGTAAAGGCCAACTGCACCGTTAGATGCGGTTGCAGCACCGAAATCCTTAAGGTAAGCACAGGCATCATCATTAAGTTCATTACCTATCCACTTATCAAGACCGACAACGTAGGGAACCTCCTCCATAACCTTCATACCGATTGCAGAACCGAGAAGCTGAGCCTCGGGTTTCTTTGAGGTTTCAACCTTAACGACCCAAGTAGCCTTTCTGCCCTCGTCGGTAAGCAGGCCAAAGTAAGGAACGTATCCTACTATCGAGCCCATAATATCAATAATTCCTGAGTTGCGGTTACATCTTGCGCCTAAGACCGAGTTTGCATAAACAACAGCGCTGGACTCTGCCCAGGAGAGAACGTCACCCTTCTTGGGCTTATTACCCATCTCGTCCATATAGCAGGTGCAACTAAAGGCATCGTCGTTCATAAGACCGAGCTCTTTTAACTGCTTTTCGTAGAAATCCTGCTTGGTATACATAAACTTGTTAAAAACGAGATTCTGCAAAAAGTTCGCGGGAACGTTCTTGTCGAGCGGGCGGGGATCAACCGAGAACTGCTGCTCGGAAGAGACGCCTGCATCAAGAAGCTGCTGCATAAGGTCATACACAGGGGACATAACCTTGAGGCCAAAAGAGGTTACAAGGTGGTTATATTTTGAGGTGATAGGAACAAGCTTTTCTGCCTCAAAGGCGTCGCCATACATAACCAGAGTTTTCATAACCTTGGCTAAGGTTTCACCCTTTTCGCCGTCAAGAATAGCTTGCTGTTCTTTAGTAAGTATCATAGCTCTTCTCCTTTAAAAATCAGAATTTCATACAAGCGTCCCAAGCGCCCCAGATAACGCTTCTTAAGTTTCCAACCTTATTGGCGTCGCCGATAACGTGGATGTGCTTGGATTTAGCTGCGACGGGGGCAGGATTGTAGCCTACCGACATAACAACGCTGTCGCCCTCGATCTCAAAAACTTTTCCGTCCTTGTCCTTTACTGTTACATTGCCGCCGTTTACCTCGCAGAGAGCGGTTTCAAGATGGACGGGAACATTGTTTGTTTTAAAGAAATCACGCAGGTAGCTGGTGTTTGCAAGGCAGATGCCGGGCGTTGTGATAAGGTCGTCCTGCATTTCAACAATGGTGGGCTTTTTGCCGCTAAGATAAAGCTCGTAAGCTATCTCGCAGCCGGTAAGTCCGCCGCCGATAACGGTTACCCTCTCGCCTACCTCGGCATTTCCTAAGAGGAAATCGACTGCCTCTATGGCAGTTTCGCTACCTTTAACGTTAAGTTTTCTTGCCTTTGCACCTGTTGCGACAACGATCTCGTCAGCATCAAGGCTCTTGACGTCGGTAACTTCGGTGTTTAATTTTACCTCTATGGGATATTTGGAAAGCTCACGGATATACCAAGCGATAAGGGCTCTGTCCTTTTCCTTAAAGGAAGGAGCCGCCGCGGCGATAAATACTCCGCCGAGCTTATCGGTCTTTTCAAAAAGGGTAACTTTATGTCCTCTCTTGGCGCAGAGGATAGCCGCTTCCATTCCGCCGATACCGCCGCCGATAACTGCAACCTTTTTGCTCTTTTTAGCAGGCTGTACGTTATATTTCTTTGACTGCATTGTTTCGGGATTAAGGGCACAGCGGGCAAGGCCCATAGTGTCGGTAAGGTCTTGAGTGTTGGCGTGTCCCTTAGACGAAGAGAAGTTAAAGCAGCCCGCGTGACAGCAGATGCAAGGCTTAATATCCTCAAGTCTATCCTCGATAAGCTTGGTTATCCACTCGGGGTCAACTAAGAACTGGCGGGCAACGCCGACAGCGTCAATTTTGCCGTCTGCTACCGCCTGTGCGCCGACCTCAGCGTCCATTCTACCCGCGCAAACAACGGGAATATCAACAAACTTCTTGATATGCGAAACGTCCTCAAGGTTACAGTTCTCGGGCATATACATCGGGGGATGAGCCCAGTACCAAGAGTCGTAGGTACCGTTATCGGCGTTGAGCATATCGTAGCCTGCATCCTGCAGATACTTTGCCGCCTTTTCAGACTCTTCCATATTTCTGCCAACCTCGGTATACTCCTCGCCGGGCATAGCTCCCTCGCAGAAGCCCTTCATCTTTGACTCTACCGAATATCTGAGCGAAACGGGATAATCCTCGCCACAGGCCTCTTTGATAGCCTTTACGACCTCTGCCGCAAAACGATAGCGGTTTTCAAAGCTTCCGCCGTACTCATCGGTACGTTTATTGAAAAATTCTATAGCAAACTGGTCAAGCAGGTAACCCTCATGAACTGCGTGGACCTCAACGCCGTCAACGCCTGCATCGCGGCAGAGCTTCGCAGTTTTTGCAAAAGCCTCAATTATTTCGTGGATCTGCTCAACCGTCATTTCGGGGCAGATAATATCGTGTGCCCAGCGCGAAGGTTGCTCACTGGGAGAAGCCAGTTCGTGCGAGGTGTCGATAATCGGCTTTACGATAGCACGGGTGATTTTATTTTTATGCAAGGGTGCAACAAGCTCTGTAATAGCCCAGGAGCGACCCATTCCCGCGGTAAGCTGAACAAACAGCTTTGCGCCGGTTTTATGTATTTCGTCCATAAACTCTTTGAGTTCATCGAACATTTTGGGATTTTGCCAGAGCCATTTACCCCAGAATGTATCACGAAGCGGCGCAATACCTGGGATAATAAGTCCAACGTTGTTGTTTGCTCTCTCTAAAAAGAGCTTTGCAGCCTCCTTATCAAAGTGACAGCCGCCCAGCTCAAACCAGCCGAAAAGCGAGGTGCCGCCCATCGGGCACATTACAATGCGGTTTTTTATCTCCACATTGCCGATCTTCCACGGCGTGAACAGAGCATCATATTTTTTGTCGATTTTGTTCATTGTGCATATTCCTTTCATAAAAAGTTTTTGCCAAAAGTCATCTTGTTAATTATATCACAATAAAGTAAAAAGAGCAAGGCTTGTGCCCTGCCCTTTTATCATTTTACACTTACAACCCGAATTTCTATGCCCAGCACGCCATACCGAACCTGCTTGTCAGCAGAATAGTATTCTTCCATATCCTTATAGCTTGCGGTGGGGAGCTCCTCGGGCAGATAGCCGCATTTATCAAGCGGCAAAGCCTCGTAAAGCTGTGCAAAACCGCAAAATTTGTGCAGAGCAACAACCTCTGATGTTATCTGCTTATTGCGGTCAGACGTTTCTGTGAAAACTATGGTATCGCCGATTTTGATTTTCTGCCTTTTGTCGTCATTTAATCGTAGCTCGATAGTTTTCGCTCCGCTCGCAATCATGCCAAACGGCTGTGGCCGTAAATTCATATAATGGGTCATTTGTTGTTCTCCTTAGCCGTGTTAATTGAGGCAATTAAAATTCTTTTGATCTCAACGCACCTATCTAATATTGTTCTATCGTTATAATAACCACCATCAATCAAAAGCTCAATCCAATATTCTGTTTCTGAGTATTCCTTTAATGCGATATGTAACTTTGCCACAAAATCTGCTTTGCCGTGAGCATAAAAAGCCTCACGAATGTTTGCGCCAATGCTTGTTCCTGAACGTAAAAACTGATTGATAAGTGCACTTTCGCATCTTACTTCTCTTAACAGCTTGCAAACTCTAATTACTTCCAAAGCAAATGCTTTGGATTTTATGATTAAAGGACTTTCAGTCATAATAAGCCTACCTTTCATTTTTATTATACGTTGTATAAGTTTAAAAAGCAAGACAAAGCCTTGCAAAACACCTCTTCACTATTTCCTATTACTTTCCAAAAATCCAATCAATTAAGAGAAAAGTGAATAGTGATGTATGCATATTATAACGCAACATTAGTTTAGATTACCGACGAAGCGGTAGTAGATATCGACCTTCTGAACACGCTTGCCGTCGATCTTTTCTGCTTCATGAACCTCGATCCTATCAATCAGTTCATTCAGCACTGTTTTGTCAAGCACTTTAATGTCAAGATACTTTCCGATAATTTTGGTGAAGCGTGCAACGTTTTCAAGATTGCGTTCTTCCGTTCTAAGTTCTTCAGTGATGGCAAATAAACGTTCCTCCGCTTCTTTGCGTTCGCCAAAAAACTGTGCCGAAAGCCGACCATATTCATCATCCGAAATTCTTGACAGCGCATTGTCCTCGTAGAGTTTCTTGGTGATTACACTAAGCTCTTCAAGTCTCATTTGCAGTTTGCCTTGTTCTTTCCTAAGCGAGGCAAGCTGCTTTTTGTTTTGAGATGACATATGCGACTGTAAGGCTTCTTCAAACTTCGCACAGTCTTTTTTCAAAAGTGCGGCGTGTCTTTGAATATCAGCAAGAACGGTTTGGTAAAGAGCCTTGTAGGTGATATAGTGCCAAGTGCAGTATTTCTTACCCTTGTTCTTGGCGTAATTGCAAACAAAGCTACCTTCAAAGTCCTTGTATGTTCCGATATTGTAGGATAAAGCTCTACCACAATCAGGGCAACGCACCAATCCTGCAAAAATCTGACTCACACCGTTTTTGTTCGGACGCTTCTTTACTGCAACCATCTTTTGAACAATGTCCCAAGTTTCACGGTCAATGATGGCATCGTGGGTATTTTCCACTTCGATCCATTCATCTTCGGGAAGCTGGATAATCTTTTTGTTCTTAAAGGATTTGCTTGTTCTTCTGTGGTTGACCAAAGTTCCTATATACAGCTTGCTTCTGAGAATCGAAGCAACCGTATTGCCCATCCAATCATACGGATAACGGATGTCATAACCCGTAAGATAAATCCCGTAAGTCTTCGCCACATACGCCCTTGGAATTAAAATCTTTTCTGCTGTGAATATTTCAGCAATCTCCGTAGGCGTTTTACCCTCGGTTGTCAGTTGAAACATTCTTTTAACGATGGGTGCAGTGTTTTCGTCAATAATAAGACGGTGCTTGTTATCAGGATCTTTCTTGTACCCATAAGGTGCAAAAGGTGCGGTAAACTTGCCTTGCTTTGCCAAAGTCTTTCTTGCGGAACGGATCTTCTTGGATATGTCTTTTGCGTAAAGCTCGTTGATAATATTACGAAAACCCATAAAATCGTTGTCACCTTTTTCGGTGTCTACGTTGTCGTTAACCGCTATGAATCGGACATCGTGATTTGCAAAGAAGATTTCCATATAATATCCGGTCTGCAAATGCTCCCTGCCAATACGGGATTGATCCTTAACGAGAACAACATCAATTTTTCCGTCTTCAATATCTTGGATCATTCTCAGAAAATTCGGTCTTTCGAAATTCGTACCCGAGAATCCATCGTCAATGTAAATGTCAACCACAAGCAAGCCGTTGTCTTTGCAATAACGGACTAACATCTCACGCTGATTTCCTATGCTCATACTCTCGCCGTCACCATCTTCACGGGATAAGCGGCAGTATATAGCAGTTCTGTTTCGTTGCTGTTCCATTTATACTCCTTTCTTTCAGCAACAAACAGCTTGAATTGCCATTGTAACTCCAGTTACGGCGGTCTTGCAAGCAGTTTTGCTGAAATTGTCAATTTAGTTTTGATAAGCATTAAAAATTCCTCCTTAATTTCTAAACGGTATGTACGGAAGGGTTACCCCTTCCGGCTTTCAGTTTTTGTCTAAGTCTTTTATCATTAAACGCAACAGCTTTTCGAATAAGGTCATACTGTCGGCATAATGGGCGTTTACAATGTATTCGGTTTTACCGATCTTAATATGCGTTTGTTCCGTCACGCTGAAAGCATTGTCTGCTTTCCTGTCCATAGAACCCCTTTCTTACTTCTTCTTTTTGAGCTTGCTTGCAACGTTTTCGTCTAAATACACGTCGGTAATGGACATACGATGATGACCTAAGTTTTCCGAAACCTTGCGCAAAGCATTTTCTACCGACATACCTTCACGAATATAGCGTTCATAGGTCTGCTGTGCGTAGGTGTGACGCAATCCGTGCCAGGATATTTTGGAAGTACGGGGCTTTTTTCCGGGCTTTACTATTTCGGTACGATTGGCTACGGTAAACTTTTTACGATTGTTGTACATCCAGTTTTCAAGAGATGCCTTTTTCTTTTCCACACCGCCGGTTACATTATCAGTAATCAGCATATCGTTAGGTTTAAGCCCCTTCTTCTTTGCATAAACACACAAATCATTAAGAAGCGACTTCTGTTCATCGGTCTCAACGGGGACATAGCGAATCTGACCGCCCTTGCCCTTAACCTTGATCTCACCGTTTTCCAAAGCCTTTAACACATCACCGTAGGTCATACGACAAGCTTCTTCGATACGATATCCAAAACGATAGGTAATACGAATACCTAAGAAGGCATCGTCACGCTTCATATCCAATGCAGTGTTTATTGCTTCGGTAATCTCATCGGGTAAAAACGAGTGATCGAGGGCTGTAGGTTCACGTTTTTCAAGCTCGAAGGACTTGTTATCTCCCAAATAATTTTTTCCGCCTGCAAGATCGTAGTAAAAACGTATAGCTGACAAATCTACCATAACAGTACTTGGAGCTTTATACTTTTTCATTTCCTCAGCATATGCCTCCACATGCTTTTGTCCTGTATTCACAAACTTCTGCAAATTGTACCTGTCGGCAGCAAAGCGTATAAAGGAACGTATTGCGCTTTTGTATCGTTTTTTGGTTTTCTTCGAACCAATACGGTTATGCTTTTCAATGGGTTCGATTTGATTAAGCAAATTCCGATACGCACCGCTTTCGGCTTTTTCCTGTTTGCTCATAAGAGCATCCTCCTTTCTGCCGGGACGTCTCCCGACGGATTCTTTCGTTTACACAATTTGCATTTTCATCTTTCTACGCTCCGTAAGGACAACTTAACGATTGTTTTCGTTAAGCTTGCCTTCCAAGAAGCGGATATAGTCGCGCACAGCTTTCCTATATCTCGCTCTAGTCAGCATAGACCCGACACGATTGCGATTTTCAAGAAATTCGATCTGTCTAATGAGGTTCTGATACGAAACGCTTTTGGGCTTGTTGTACATATGCTCCGTTCTCCTTTCCGCCGGAACGCCTCCCGGCAATTTTTTTCGTTTGCACAAATTGCATTTTCATCGTGTGAAAAGGTGATTTATACCGGAAAAATTGGCAAGTAAATTAGCACAGCCAAAAGCATTTGACGGAAAATTTATTCCGGTATTCTTATCACGGTGGGGAATATGAAACAGGAGATTTCCGTTGGCAAGTAAAAAAGCTATGAATTTTGAAGAAATTTCACAGGGCAAAAAAATCGGCTGCGGCAGGAGAAAAATCTCCCGCCGCAGCCTTAGAAAAGAAGGTCATTTTTTCGCCGTCATTCCGAAAGGTAGGGCATAGTCATTTCGCAATGACGGTTCTATACGTAGAATTCAGTCTGTTATGGAGCAAAAAATTCGCCGCCTGTTTACTGTTTGTCATTCCGAAATGTCATTTACTCTAAAAATGATGAACAGTAAACAGGCGGAACACACGCCCGCAGGCGTGTGAAACTTTAAAATGTTGGTCATATCGGAAAGCTATATGGAGGGTCATTCCGAAACGCATCATTCCGCTGAGTTAATCATTTTGTCATTATGTAGGAAGGTCATCTATTTATATTTTTATAATCATTTGAAAATTTTATATAAAATTATGGGCATAAATCATTCCGAAACGACCGCAGGGCATAGTTCACCCAAGGACCAAACGGGTGTTATTTCTCCCGTTTTCATATTTTGTGGTTGAATTATGCCCTGCTATTCATAGGTTTGTCCGTCATCCGCCGCCCCCGTTTCATTCAAGCTATCGCATCAATGAAACGGGGCGGCTCTCGAAATGACGGTCATAAATCATTCCGATAAGACGGTCATTTTATCATTCCGATTAGCAAATCATATTCTCTCGCACAGAACGTGTATTCGATTTTATAATTGGTGAGTAAGCGGTGCTGATCCTCGCGGACCGCCCTAGCGCTTACCCATCTCATGCGATGGGTGCCGCAATAAATTGCGACTGCGCAATGCCGAATATTGATAACAATCAATCAGCCCCCAACGACAGCTGTTCGGCAGGTTTTTTGTAACGATGAAAAACCCAAAAACATCGTCCGTGTCCGGTGCGTGAGAACAACACCTTAAATCCACACGGAAGGACTGCGGTACAGATCCAAATAACGCATTTCAAGCCGTCTACCGCTGACGGTTGGCTGTTTGCAAATGATGGCTACGACTTATCTGCCATAGTCATATTTGCGCTTTTTCGGTCACACACAGCCTTGTGAGCCGAATGCTTTTGCATTAACTTCTGCTACATTGCTTTTACGAACATTTCAATTCCTCCTTAAAATAAACTGCTCCTTTATAAATTTAAAAGGTTCGCCTACAATATTGCGGGCGAACCTCTAAAAAGCAAGTAATTTAATTTTAATTAGTCAATACTGTTATTTTATACTTTATATTCTATGGGTAGATCTTACTGGTATATCACCAATCTCAGGCAGAAGCTTTCCTTCTAAGTAATCGTCAAAATTTGAAAGGCACGGAAATGTTACTATACCATCTTGATCGGTAAATTCAAATTCCAAAGGTTTTGAGGATACGAACAGAAAATGAACATTCACATCACCAGGAATACCTATAAATTGTTTTATTTTGTCTGGCTCGCTTAAAACGAGATCATATCTTTTCCTACAATGCTCATAGTACCCCTTTTTCTTAAACATTTTTTCATAATCTGTGATGATTCCGCTATTGCTAAAAGAATCAGAGAAAAATTTTGCTTCAATTAAAAACAATTCATTTACATCCTTTGCATAAAAGACAAGATCATAATCTCCGTAATTATAATCTCTCTCCTCAAAAATCCGATCATATTGAACATCTATTTCATCAAACCCAGCTTCATAATGGGAACGCAGTTTATCCCTAAGCATTGCTACAAGTTTTTCTGATAATTCTTCATTACGCTTTTCTATAGCTATCGTTAGATTATCTGAACAATTAGAATATATCATTCCACCATTTGCAAAATATGAGAGCCACAAATGTTTGGCTTGTTCTATCGCCATATTGGAGATTGCAATTCTTTCGTTCTCCAAACATACAAAGGGGCGAATTTCGTGACGATATTTATTAACGCTCATTATCCAAACAATTGGATCATTCTCTTTGAGCTGAGAACAAATATTGTTTTTGGTTAGTGTAAATGCCTCAAAGAACCAATTCCCATCAACTTGTCCGCCGGTATATTTGTTGATCCACTGTATAAACTGATTTTTATCAATCACCGTGTAAGCATATTTCCCGTCATGGAGCATGTCTGCTTGCAAAGTTGACATAGTTCTCAATGCAAGAATAAAATCAACGCCATATTCATCTTTAAAGCCTTTACCAAACTCGCTTGCACTGGCATTTTTATATTCATTTATGCTAACTTGAAAGGCATCTTGATTACCCATCAACAATGTATTAAAGTGAATTACTGGATGATACTTGAGAATTTCTATAGGTTCTTCATTATCAGGCGTAATACTAATTCCGTAATACAGATTCTTTTCTCCAAACTTTTTGCTCAAATTTAATAGGGACAGGGCTTTCGACACAGTTCCATAAATATAAAGATCTATAAATAGTTCTTGATTAATTTCAAAAGATTTATTATCGTATGGTTTTTCAATCGCTTCTTGGAACAACAAGCAATTCTCTATCCACAGATTCACTGAGTCGATTACACTTTGTGCCATATTGCGATTTCTTACGAAAACCTCAACAATGCTATCGTCACTAACATTCAATTCTACTAGCTTTTTCCTTGCAGCCTTCTGCTTTATGTAAAAGTTAAAACATTCATCTAACACTTTATATAAATCTTTTATAACAGCATTAGGATTTTCAGATTTCAACCAGTTTACAAATTGAGATTGCATTTGCCCAATTATAGAAGAGAGTATTTTAATTGCTTCTTTCCTGTCTTCTATAACTTTTTTATCGGCTCCAAAATATCCCTTATATTTTTGATTAACAAATTTCAAAGGAATATTCATCTCAAGCCAGAATGTTCTTGTCATAAAAATGTATTCTTCATCCATACTGCGTTTAAACATTTAGTTCGCCATCCTTATCTTGATTATTTATATTATATATTAATTCAACTGATTTTTCCAGGTATTATAGAAAAAACGCCGCGGTTTATTCAACCACGGCGTATTGCAATTATTTACCATTTTTTATCTTTATATGGTGTGGATTCAACACCTTTTGCCTGCAAATTAGCAACCATACGATCAAGCTTACCTTTCCACATTTTCTTGAACCAAGAGGTATGGCCAAACCATTTTACGAGAGTGGGGCTGATTGCATAATATGTGCGGATAAATGCTCTGCCGTGCCAAGTTTCAGCTAGGGTATAGTCACGGTAACGACGAAGTGTCCACACTTGCGGACAATCATAAGAGCCATATACTGCAGTAGCCACATAACAACCCACACTACTTGTAGTCGAACTTGTTGTTTCAATCGATTTCATTATATCCGCTGTTGTTTGATTCCTAGGGGGCTGATATGATGGATCAAATTTTTTGATTGCTTTTACATAAGTATTCTCTGCATCTACTGCAATTCCTTCTGCAATTCGATCTTTTAATATCTGAATACCAATGGTACTCATTACGTCTTCATCATCAATAAAAATGTCGCACAAGCTATCGCATACATACTTAGGTATTCCTCCTGCGGCGATTGCATTTGCTAAATACTGACCTTGAAATTGTGCTTTTACTAATGGATCGATATTGTTCATATGTGAATTAGCTGCACTAAAGAGCATATCGGAGATCTTTTTCACTCGATCCCTTACCTCGAGTACTGCTTCTTTGCGTTCTTCTGACTCAATCACATTATCATGGATGAGTTGAAAAGTTTCCTTTATACAATTGCTAACATTTGTAGCGGCAGTCGCAATTTCTCCGATCTTACAAGACATTGTTTTATAATAAACAGAATAGAAATTTGCTTCCCAACTTTTAGGATCTTTTATTAAAATCATTTCATAGTATTTGGCTGCATTCTCATTGTTTTCAGCATCCTTTGAGCGTCGTGCAATTTGGTATAAGTTTTTCAACTCGTCGGAAGTATCAACTTTGATAGTGCTCCCTGTAACATCAACCGTTCCTTCTACCATCATTTTCCGTGCTTCTTCGATTGAATATTTACAGCCGCACGACTGGCAAACAAATACGCCATCTTGTTTAACTAAATCCGTGCTACCGCACATTTCACATGCCAATTGTTTCATGTTTTTGTTCTCCTGTCTATTTCAATGTTTTAGCTCTTTTATTTCGCTCGGTAATAAGCGAATCAATGACTGAAATAATTGCCGATTTGTTTTTAGTTGTTTTGAGTTCTTTGACCTTATCAGCGATTTCTGCTTCAAGGCCTGCAAGTGCTTCATTACTCATAGGATCGCTAAAACGAATTTTCTCAGCAAGTTTCGTAAGTGCCATTTTTGTATCGGCATCCGGTTCTGCACTCGCCAGCATTTCCAAATCAACCTGAAGCGACTTGATGTAAAAGACCTTCGTCTCGACCTTTTCTTCAACTCGGTTGATTTCTTCTCCGCCCGTTTCCGTACCAAACAAACAGATTGCCGAAACGCCAAGTATCAATGAGCATATTATAATAGCAATCCAGCTTGGCGCTATTGGAAACGCCATAAATATTGCAAACGCAATAATCTGAATGATTAAATATGTAATTCCGACCGATATAAGCGGAATACCAAGGAATTTGCTTTTTAATGTATCCGTTCCTTTGAAAGCGAATTTCCATATACTGATCTGCAATGCAAAAGCGATTGCTGTAAATACATAAGCAATCCAAAAGGTTGCGTTTTTTGCGGCTGGGATGGCGAAAGCAATAACATTAAACAGTACAAATGCTATTCCTAAGATAGCATAAGCCATACTCTTATTTTTCTTCATTTATCAACCCTCCCTTTTGTTGCCGCATTTGGGACAGAATTTACCAGATTTAACAAACTTAAATCCGCAGTGGCTACAAATATCCGGTGGTAATTGCGGTGTTCCACACTCATCACAGAAGGCTGCACCGGGTGTTAGTTTTGCACCGCAGTTATCACAAAAAGCGTTGCTTGCCGATTGAGGTTGTACTGCCACACCTGCAAAAGCATCATTGACTGCGCCTCCGACCATACCGCCGACGGTTCCGCCAATACCTGACATTATGCCAAGTCCAACACCCATATTGGTAAACTCGCCAATGCCTTCGTTTTGTGCAGCGTGTTCGGCAACATCAAAACCACGTTCTTGTTGATAGGTATAACCTTCGGTTGCACGTTTTTGTGCCAGCGCCTGTGATTCGATAACTGTCTTTTGTGCTTCGGTCTGAGCATAAATTACATCAGTCTGTTGCTTTAATTTTGCTTCCGCAATATCGGCATACTGACGAAAATGAAGCTCCTTAAACTTTTCATATTGTGGATCACCATCAGGTTTTACAATGGTAGTCACAAAGAAGCGGTTTAATGTAACGCCGTATTCTTCAAAATCACCCAGCAAACGAGTCTGTATGCCCTTTGAAAATACTTCAAGACTTTCGTCAATCTCAAAAATGTTGATAGCACTTGCTTTCATTTCCTGTGCGATATAGGTCTTAATCCTTGTCATCAGGAATGCTCGGAAGAAAGTAGTAAGTTGATTTCTGTCAAGAACTCGCTCTGTTCCGACCAGTTTTACAAGCAACTTACGGGAATCCTCCACGCTAAGTGCTATCTCACCGGATGCACCGATTGATAACGGAAACTTGTATGTAGGTTCTACATACTGAACCTTACTATCTGTGCCCCACTTAATAGCCATCTGCTCAATCTTATTGATAAAATAGACTTCACAATGGAACGGTGTTTCGCCACCGGTAGGAATATTGATGAATTTTCTAAGTAGCGGGATGTTTTGCGTTTCTAGAGTGTGTCGCCCGGGGCCGAACAAGTCAAGCGCCTGACCATTCATAAAGAATATGGCTTCTTGGCTTTCATGTACGATCAACTGAGTGGTCGTATTAAAATCCTCGCACGGATGCTTCCATATAAAGGTGCTATTATCGCCTTCGTATTTAATGATTTCGGCAATCTGTGCCATTTAACTACCTCCTCTATTTGCAACATAATCGACATTATGTTGTAAACGTTTAGGCAGTCCGTGCCTATTTACATATTTAAAACTGAATAACAGTAATTAAAGGGCATGACAAAAACGCCTTTCCACACTTCATAAAGAAAGATTAAGGAAAGGCTCTTTTGTCATGTTCAATGTTTCGTTTTCATCAACCAAACCTTTGAAAAAATTGCAAAATCAGTTGATTTACGGTCGAATTTATGCTATAATATTTTTATAATGTTGTGATTGATATTAATGTATAGTAATTGAATGCAACATAATGTCGATTATGTTATTTGCCGATACCGTAGGTATCGGTTTTTATATTATTAGCCGCATATTTTCCATCTTGCGTTTATGTTCTGCACCGGTAGTGATGATGTAAATTCGAGTGGTGTTGATACTACTATGACCGAGGATGTCAGCAAGCTTGGCAATGTCCTTTTCAATGCCGTAGAATGTTCTGGCAAACAGATGGCGAAGGTTATGGGGAAATACCTTTTCTGGAGATACCCCTGCCTGCTCACATAACGCTTTCATCTCACGCCAGATATTGCATCGACTCATTGGTTTGCCGGATTTCGTGATAAAGATACATCCTGTGGCAATACCCTTGGTCTTAATATAATTCAATAGTTTTTTCTGCAGTTCCCGAATGATAAACACCGTTCGGGTTTTATTTTTACAGGAAACTACCGCTTCGCCCTTGCGTACTGCTTCGACAGTTATAAACTGCAATTCGCTTACACGGATGCCCGTTCCGCAAATTGTCTGTAGGATTAGGTTCAATCGCTCGTTGCCTTTCTGCTTTGCGGTATTCACAAGACGGATATATTCCGCTTTCGTCAGTTCCTTCTCTTCAGAACAAAAGGCTTTTTTCTGCACCTTATACTGCTTAATACAACAATCCATCCAACCCATAAACCGCAGAAAAGCATTCACTGCCGCAATTATAGAATTGGCACTTGTAACCTCGTAAGTCTCAACAAGTGAAGCCTTAAATTCCATAACCACCGCTTTGCTAACTTCTTTTGCACCTGCAAACCCACAAAACGCCCTTACATCACGCAGATACTTCTCAATCGTGTTTTCGCTCTTTTCATCCGAACGAAGATAGCTTTCAAAATCTCCAATCCTTGCACTTGTAATAATTCTTGCCATTTGATATTACCTCCTATTGCTTTTATAATTTTACAATATTTTTGCGAAAGTTCCCCGTGTTCCGTTCGAACACGGTTCAACATTGCAAAAGGTAATATAATAACGGAATATATTTTGGCAAGTAAATCGTAAAATCCCTGCATTTAAGGCATTTATTTCAAGACTGCAAGGCTGAAGATTGCAATTGGGCGACTGTGTTTTGCAGTCTTGAATTCTTTTATAAATGCAAAAAGAACGGTCAGGCATTGCCATTAAACCGTTCTTCTTGTAACTTTTGTAAATATCAAGCTGTTTGTTGCGTGAAAATCAATTATTTTCTGTGTTGCGTAATAAACATCACACAGAAGAGTTAATAGTGAAAAAGTAAAAATCCCCGTACTATAGTACGAGGATTTTTGGCAGGGGTAGGAGGACTCGTCGCCTGCTTTGCAGGCTATCTGCTTGGCGACCCAAATGCCGCAGGCATTTCGGTACCCGCCTGCGCACACTCGCTACAAAACAGTCCACCGGACTGTTTTGCTTCACGCTCCTGCCCTCTCGGGTTCGAGCCTTCTTTTATCTTTCAAAAATAATAAGCCACCCTTTTGGGTGGCTTATTATTTTGGCAGAGCGGATGCAGTTAAATCCGAACTTAAATCTGAGTTTTCAATTTCACTCAGACTAACGGTTTCAGAGCCGTCTTTATAGTTAAAGGTTATCACCATTTTATCATCGTACAGATAAATCGTATTGATAAAGCTATCAATCAGTCTGCGCTTATGGTCTAAACGGCGAGTATTGTATTTGCGGAAACGGTGGAACCAAAAGAGAATTTGGTCTTTTGTAAGCAACGGCTTTGACATTTCCTCTTTGATGATTTGAACAGAGATGTCGCTCTTTTGCTTTTCCAAATCTTCAAGGCGTTGCTTGGTGGATGGAGTAACAATGCCTTGCTGAATGGCATTGAGAAGATTATCAATACCTCTTTGAATGTCAGCGTACTGTTTTCTGAGCATCGGCAAAACAGCATTCTCTTTGCCTTGGATTTCCATTATGGTATCGGCAATCTTTTCAAGGAGAACATCATCAAAAAGCACTTTTTCAATTTGCTTTACAACAAAGTCTTCTATCCAATCTTTCTTTATGGTTTTCTTATCGCAACCGCTGTGTTTTTTAACACCAACGCATTTGTAATAACGATATACGGTTGAGGTCTTGCTCGTTCCGCTTTCACCAACCATAAAACAATCACATTTACCGCAACGCAACTTTGTG